>JBAXMY010000006.1:0-17426 GCA_037134055.1 archaeon | reverse complement strand
AAGACAAATTTAAATAGGAGAAAGTCTAGGAGATAGTATGAAAATAGAGGTTAATTTAAGCAAGAAAAGTGTTTTTGCTTTAGTTCTAGTTGCCGTTTTATTAATTGCCGGAGTAGCAGTTTATGCCTATGGTACTAGCAATCCAGTTATTTTTGGACATACTCCTGATGAGATAAATTGGAGTTATGGTGGGGGCTCTTCTAGTGGATGTCCTTCTGGATTTACTAAGATAGGTTCTGGACAAGCAGCGTTTTGCATATCAACAAATGCTGAAAGTACGGTTTCAAATGTGAATGATGCAGCAAGTGGTTGCTATTCTAAGGGTTCCTTTCTATGCACTTCTTCGCAATGGTATCTTGCTTGTAATTCGGGAGTAATTTCAGGAATGACTGGAAGTAATAACTGGATATCTGATGCGCCAACTGGCAATTTTGGAGCACTATCGGTGGGAAGAGATTATTGTTCAGATACTCACGGGATTGCTGGAACAGTATATCGTTGTTGTATTTCTAATATAGGGGTAAGTATTAATGTTGGAAGCGGTGCTTTGTGGAAGAGTGTGAGTTTGACTGATACGACGTCTAAGTTTAATCCTAGATGTAAATATTTTATGGTTCTTGCACCAGCTAGTGGTATGAGTGTTCCTGCAGGTACTTCTACAGGGGCAGATGCAGAGCTTATCCGTGTTGAACAATTGGCCCTTTATGCGGGTAATTATGTTATTAATTATAATACTAAGAGTGTTACTAACACTGGCTTCACAGTAAGTAATATGTATGAGTCATGCCCATCTGGAATAACTGGTATTGGACAGTAGTTTAGCAAGCTTTTTATAACTCGTTCTTTTTAATGTGATATGGTAGAATTTAACTTTAGTCCTGGAGATTATGTGCGTTTTAGGCTGGCGGATAAGGAGCTTGATGCAACTGTCTTGGAGAGCAGTGAGCCTGGAATTGTACTTGTAAAGTTGAAGTCTGGGTATAATATTGGATTGAACAAGGAAAACATACTTGCTACACGTATCTTGCAGAGATTTGAGGCTGAGAAACGGGATTTTGTACTGGAGAAGAGGAAGGGATTGCCTTCAATAGGACTTGTCATGACTGGCGGGACAATTGCTAGCAAGTTGGATCCTAAGACTGGAGGAGTAAAATGGTTGACAGATGTTAATGAGTTTCTTACCTATTACCCTGAATTGCTTGAAACTGTAAACATCAAACAGATTGAAGTTCCTTTCAAACTTGCTTCAGAAAGCATGGCTTCTGAAAATTGGATTAAGATTGCCGAGTCTGTTAAGAAGTTGTTAGATGATCCTGAGATTGAGGGAGTGATTGTTACTCACGGGACGGATACGTTGCACTATACTGGGGCCGCATTGTCTTTCTTCTTGAAAAATTTGAATAAGCCCGTTGTTTTGACTTATAGTCAGAGAAGCATTGACCGTGCTAGCAGCGATGCAAACTTGAACTTGAGGTGCGCTGCGCGAATGGCCGTTTCAGATGTTGCAGAGGTAATGCTTGTTGGTCATGCTTCTGAGAATGATGATTATTGCTATGCCTTGCGTGGAAGTAAAGTAAGAAAACTACACTCTTCAAGAAGAGATGCATTCAAACCAGTCAATACTGAACCTATTGCAAAAGTATGGCCTGACAAGGTTGAATTTATTTCTTCTTATAATAAGAGAGATGATAAGAAGAAGGTTGAATTGGATATCCAGTACAGTGATAAGGTTGCACTCGTTAAATTCTATCCTGGACAGAATCCAGACATACTTGATTTTTATGCATTAAGATGCAAAGGAATTGTGATTGAAGGTACTGGACTTGGGCATTTGCCTGTAAGTGAAGCAGGACATAATTGGCTTCCAACTTTGAAGAAGCACATAAAGAATGGCTTTGTTGTTTGTGTTGCTGCACAAACAATTTATGGAAGAGTTGATCCTTATGTTTATTCAAATGGCAGAGAATTGTTAGATGCTGGTGTGATATTCTTGGAAGATATGCTTGCCGAGACGGCAATGGTCAAGCTTGGCTTCGTGTTGGGACATTATGGATGGAAAAAAGATACGGCTAAGAAAATGTTGGAGAATTTTGCAGGGGAATTAAATCCTAGGTTGACTGAATAGGCATGGTAAATGTATTAGTCACCGGTGGAGCAGGTTTTATTGGAAGTCATGTTGTTGATGAACTTGTTAAAAGGAAAAATAAGGTTTATGTGTTGGATAACTTTTCATCTGGTAAACTGAGTAATCTAAATAAAAAGGCTAAATTGATCAGAGGAGATATTAGAGATGACCTTGATTCTATGTTTAAAGGAATTAGGATAGATTATATCTTCCACTTGGCTGCCCAAGTTAGCGTCAGACGCTCCATGGATATGCCTGAAGTGAATGAGGACATAAATGTTCGTGGAAGTATGAATTTGATTGATTTTGCTGTTCGTAGAAATGTGAGAAAATTTATTTTCTCTTCAAGCGCTGCAGTCTATGCACCGGAAAATGATATTCCTATTAAAGAAAACGCCAAATTGAATCCTCTTTCTCCCTATGGGCAGTCAAAGCTTGCAATCGAGAGAAAGTTGGAGAATTTATCTGATAAGTTGGATTATGTTATATTGAGATATGCAAATGTTTATGGACCAAGACAGGATGCTGCTGGAGAGGCAGGCGTCATCGCCCTGTTCACGAATGCCGTTTTGAAGAATGAAGATTTAAAGATATTTGGAACCGGAGAACAGACAAGAGATTTTGTTTTTGTGAAGGACGTGGCTCTTGCCAATGTGCAGGCCATGGGCATGTCGGGAATTTATAATGTTTCGACTAACAGGTCAACAAGTGTTTTATATTTGGCAAACCTCCTAATAAGGGTAGGTAATTCTAAATCGAAAATAATCGGTTTGCCTAGGATAACTGGAGAAGTAATGCACAGCAGGTCTGATAATTCTAGACTGCTGGAGTGTGGATGGAAACCTCAATATTCATTGGATAATAGTTTGTCGGAAACATTTAAATGGTTTAGACAAGATTTAATGAAAAGGAATAGACTAATGGGCAAAGGTAGAAAGAGAATTCTTGAACTATGTGCTTTCTCTGCAGGAGGTTGTGGAGTTTTTGCAAGAGTTAAGAATGAAGCGCGCATTTTATCCGATAAGGGGCATGAAATTGCAATCTTTTCATCAAATCGAGAAAAGGGAACTGATAAGATAGTTCCAGCACTTGATAGACTTGGCAACATACTGATAAAAAGATTTCCAGCAACAAAACTTGGTGGAGAGAGCTTCATGTATTGGAATTTTGAGAAGGATGCTTTGCGTTTCAAGCCAGACGTGATATTTGCACATTCATACAGGCATCCACACACATTCAAGGCATTGAAGGTTGCGAAAAAACTTGGCTGCAAGGTGTATTTGATTACTCATGCCCCATTTGCACGTTCGAGTACGAGAACGCATGTTCAAAGAGCAGTAGTTTGGTTTTATGATAAGGTATTTGCACGTAGATATTTGAATAAGTTTGATAAGGTTGTGGCAATAAGTAAATGGGAAGTTCCATATTTAATTCAGGCCGGAGTAAAGGAAAAGAATATAGAATACATTCCAAATGGAATTCCAGATGAGTTCTTTAGTACAAAGATGAAGGGAAAGGTAGAGAATAAGATTCTCTTTTTTGGAAGAGTGAGTAGGATAAAAAGATTGGAAAGTGTAATTAAATCATTGCCTTTGGTGAAAGATAAATCGATTAAATTGGAGATTGTTGGTCCGAGAGAAGAGGATTATTACTCGGAATTGAAGGCTCTTGTGTCCAAATTAGGATTGCAGAAGCGTGTTATGTTCACGGAAGCAATATATGATGTGAAAAAGAAGATTGAAAAGATAGATTCTGCAAAGTACTGCGTTCTAGCTTCAATTTCCGAGGGAATGCCCCAAGGACTTGTCGAGTATTTGGCTCGTGGTAAACTGGTATTTGCAAGTAATAATCCTGGAAACGCAGATATTGTACAAGATGATGAAAATGGATTCTTGTTTGCCATAGATGACTCAGAGGAATTGGCAGCAAAACTGAATGCTACATTAGATATGTCTGATAAATATAAGAAAACTATTACTGGAAATGCAATAAAGAGTGTCAAGGACTTTGCCTGGAGCAAGGTTGTTGGTAAGATTGAGAATCTGATTTGCACCTGTTAAAGGTTGTAACTGGCTAGAAGTAACAAATAGAAAGATTTAAATAGCTGAATTCTGAGAACATTTTATGTTATATAAAGGTAAATCGACAAATGGTAGAAAAGTCTCGGGCGTATCTAGTCACGGAACTGTTCGTTCTGAAAGACCCGTTCTTTATACCTTTGAGTTAGAAGTTAGTAATCCTGACACTTTGTATACTGTGAAACGTATGATGAATTCAAGACTTACACATTCTGTTCCAGATGCTCGCGCTCATCTCAATGTTACACAAAGAGTTTTGACAATTTCTGCTCCACATCCGATTAAGGATTTGAATCTATTTATGGATGAAGTTAGAGAAAAAGGATTCGATGGTTATACAATCTCAATCAGGAGAGGGTAAACATGAACACTAATTATCCTTCTGCAGGAAGCAGTTCTCAGAATACTATTATGGATAAAATGGTAAAATATGTGTCTGAAAGAATTAAATCTCTTGGCGGGAAGAATCCGATTGTATTTTTGGATGCTGGTGCAGTTATTGATTTTGAGAAATGGATTAAGCAGGCTAAATTGAAAAATAGTTCATTAACCCCCGATCATTTTTATGGGGCTTTGAATTCGCAGGGTTTTTCAGTATTCTTGACTGAGCATGCTCTTGAAGAAGTTGAGACGCACCATATTGACCATAAGATTGGAGGAAGACCTGAAGTTGGACCAAGAACAATGGATATCTCTAGAAAGCTGCATTCCAATTATATGGATTTCTTGAAAAATGCAGTACCAACTCTATCCATTGATAATGTCAGATTGGATACTTTTTGGGCTAGTCGTTTGGCATTTCCAGAGGATCATAAAAAATCTGAGCAAGATCCAATGTCATATAATGATCGTGAATTGGTAGCTTCTTCTGTTTGGTCAAGGTATGTAGATCATGCTCATGCACCAACTGGAGTTGTTATTCTTAGTCCAGACGCTCATGTCATAGAAACCACGAGAATTTTAACTGATTCACGATATGATGTTTCTGATAAATTTGGATATGGAGGAGTCTCGGTTTTGAGTACTAGATGATTATGCACAGAAAAATACCCTTTGTTAAATATGAAAGCATAATGAATTTTGGTGCTTTGAAGAAGTCGCCAGACCTGTCGGATAGAGATCTTAGGGTTTTTGAGAAGGTGGATGGTGGAAATTGTCAAGTTAGAAGAGTTAATGGACAGATAATTGGTGCCAGTCGTTCTAATTTCTTAACGGGACCAGTATTACAAAGAGTGCCATGGTTCGGTAAATTTAATAGATGGAAGTTCTCTAATCACACACTATACAATCTACCTGAGGATGTAATTGTATTTGGTGAATGGTCTGGAAATCATACAATTGATTATGATCTCGAGAATAATGATAAATTCTTTCTGATTGATGTACTCGATATGGGCTCTCAGAGATTCATGCCCTATGAAGATGGAGCGAATTTACTGAATCAATCTGGTGTAGAAGGCATTAGTCCTTTGAGGGTGCTGGCACAGGGGTCTTTGACGTCTGAAGATATATCTAATTTAGTTAAAGAAGAAAGTGATTTTTATTTTGGACCAAAGGAAGGAGTGATTGTAAAAGATTATTTTTCTGAGCCACAGGCTAGTTACAAGTTTTATCACCCTCTATTTGAAGAAACTAGATCTGTCAATGGAAGAATGGACCCTCTAACTAGAATGAGATATGTAAAAGCAGCATTTAAGCTCATGGATGAAGGCAAAACTGTATATTCCACTTCCGATTTGATTAACAATGTTTATAATGATGTTCTAAGGGAACAGAAGGTTTCATACGGTCTAGATGAAATTCGAAATAGATTGGAAACATTAGTTCATTCTGGGGCTTTTCCAAAGAGATTAATCCCTGCAGGGTAATGTTTAATAATCCTAGTCCTTTTAATTTGGCATGACTAAAGACTACGCTAAACTCGGATTAAAATCTGGATTGGAAATACATCAGCAGCTCGATACAGGAAAGCTATTTTGTGCTTGTCCAGGATATTTGAGGACAGATGAGCCAGATTTTTCTGTGAGCAGGCGTTTACATAAGGTCGCAGGGGAAAGTGGAGCAGTCGATGAGGCAGTAAAGCATGAAGCAGCATTAAATAAGGAATTTGTTTATCAGGGATATGATGATACTACGTGTTTGATTGAGATTGATGAAGAACCACCACATCAAATTAACGAGAATGCATTAAATGAGGCAATGAAAATTGCATTGTTGCTGAATTGCGAGATCTATCCAGTTATCCAGATAATGAGAAAGACTGTAATTGATGGAAGTAATACATCTGGATTTCAAAGAACTCTTTTGTTAGCACATGATGGATATATAGAAACAAGTTATGGTAAAGTTGGAATTGAAAGTGTGGCTTTGGAAGAGGATGCTGCAAGAATTGTTGAGAAAGGTGAGAAGAAAACTATTTACAGACTTGACAGACTTGGAATTCCTCTTGTCGAGATAGGTACTTTCCCCGACATGGCAAATCCTGAGCAGATAAAGGAAGCTGCACTCAAGATTGGGGAGATTTTGAGGGCATGTAAGGTAAAGAGAGGAATTGGGACAATAAGACAGGACATCAATGTAAGTATTAAAGGACATAACAGAGTGGAAATAAAAGGATTTCAGGAACCAAGTATGATGGTTAAAACTGTGGACCTGGAGATAGAACGGCAGGAGAAGGAGATTGCGGAAGGAAAGGAAACTGGAGAAGTTAGAAATGCTAAGGAAGATGGAACCACAGAATTTTTGAGACCAATGCCTGGAAGTGCAAGAATGTATCCTGAGACGGACTTGCCTTTGTTAAAAATAGGAAGAGATAAAATTAATGAACTGAAGAAGAATTTGCCAAAGTTAAAGACTGAAATTCGTGATGAATTAAGAAAGAAGGGATTGACTGAAGAATTCTTGAACTTGATGTTGGATAATTTGGATGAATTCGAAGTGCTCATGCAAGTTTATGACAAGGATGCGAATCTTATTGCTAAAATGATTGCTCTCTGGCCAAGCGAGTTTGCCACAAAGTCTTCTAGAAGCATTGAAGATGTCAAGAAGGTGTTGAATGAAGTTGTCCTTGAAAGAGTACTGGAAGAAATTGCTGAAGGGCAAGTAAATGCTGGAGATGTAAAAGGAATTTTGGCTAAGATTGTGGCTGGAGAGGATGTCGAGAGTGCTGTCAAGGTGGAAAGAGTTGATGATAACGTTCTCGAACAGGAAATTGCTAAGATTGTAGCTGAAAAGCCAGGACTTCGTGCTGGTGGATACATG
The DNA here is from genome assembly GCA_037134055.1 of archaeon. GTDB lineage: Archaea > Nanobdellota > Nanobdellia > Pacearchaeales > GW2011-AR1 > JBAXMY01. The sequence continues at coordinate 9,962 of JBAXMY010000006.1, read as the reverse complement.
GGACTTGTGATTGCTAAACTTGGAACTTCGGTTGATAAGAAGAAGGCTATGGAAATTTTGAATAGAATTGTTAAGTAATTTATCACAATAATTCTTAAAAAGACTGGATTTCTTTGTAGCATATGGTGAAACCTGGGAAATCAACAGTTCTTATTGGATTAATGTATGGAGATGAAGGTAAGGCCCGAGTTATGGATGTGATTTTAAAGGATTATGGAGTGACTGCTCGTTTCAATGGTGGTGCTAATGCAGGACATTCTCTTTTTGTTAATGGTATTGAGATTGCTTTGAATCAAGTTCCTTCAGGTATATTTTATCCAGATATGGAATTGTATATTGGCAGTGGGTGTGTTGTTAATCCTGTTAAGGGAATGAGAGAGATTGCAAACATAGAATCTAAAGGACTAAAGATTAGAGATAGATTGCATATTTCTGCATTTGCGACACTTGTGCAGCCACATCACATTCTTTATGATCATTTGTTCAGTGGAGAGATTGGAAGTACAAAGAATGGCATCGGCCCGGCATATGCAGACCAGGCAATGCGTGCAAAGGGAACTGAAGTTAGAAATACAAGATTTGGAGATTACATTTCAAATCCTGAGCATTTTAGACGTTTGACTCAGGAGAGTTTTGAAAGAATGTGTAAGAAGTATAAGGTTTCTGAAAAGAAGATTAAAGATTTTAGATTAGAGAACGCGGTTGAGTTGTTCCATGAAAATGTTATGTTGGCGAAAGGATTTTTGTCCAGTGATCCACTTTATTTGGACAGACTTGTTTCTTCAGGAAAGAATGTTTTCTTCGAAGGTGCGCAATCGGTAATGCTGGATGTTGTTAAGGGTATGACTCCATATGTAACTGCAAGCAGGACAATTGCAGCTGCAGCATACACTGGAGGAGATTTGTCGAACAAGTATCACGAGAAGACAATTGGAGTTGCAAAGGCAGTCATGTCTAGAGTGGGAAATGGACCGTTCGTTACTGAACTAGGGGGAAGACGTTCGGAAGACTATTGTGGAGAAACTGAAGGAATGTTGCCAAGGTATAGAAAAGAAGTGGAATTTGCCAATCATGATCCTGAGAAACTCCTCAGGTCAGATGATATGTTTGATATAGGAATGGCATTGAGAATGATGACTGGAGAGTATGGAGTGGTATCAAAGAGACCTCGAAGATTGGGAATGTTTGATCTAGTTATGTTAAGACAGAATTGTAAATTGAATGGAGTTGACGAATTATATATCAACAAGTTTGATTGTTTGAATATTTTTGCTAAAACAAATTTGCCAGGGATTCCTGTGGTGACTGCATATGAATTAGACGGCAGGAAGATAGATTACATGCCTTCTTCTGTCGAAGAAGCTAGGAGAGCAAGACCTGTTGTGGAGTATGTACCCTTCATTCGTGGAGATATTTCTGGAATTAGGCAATATTCTGATTTGCCTTCAACCGTCAAGAGCATGGTTGATTTAATTGAAAATCATGTTGGCACGAAGATAAAAGGCATTGGAGTAGGACCAAAGAGGGAGCAGTTCGTGCTTATTCCATGAATGACAAATCTTAAAAACCAACATTCTCTATGAAAATCATGGATTTAACAACATTGAACAAGGAAAGAAAGAAAATTTCTGATATTAGTGCAAAGAATGATGGAGAGAAGGTTACAATTGCCGGATGGCTCTATGATTCTAGGGAATTGGGTAAACTAAAGTTCTTGCTTGTGAGAGATATAACTGGAGAAATACAGGTAACTGGATTCAAAGGTGAAACGGATCAGAAGGTCTTCGAGGCTATGGGAAAGGTTTCCAGGGAGAGCGTTGTCGTTGTTTCTGGGAAAGTTAAAAAGAGCGACAAGGCTCCAGGTGGAAGAGAAATAAATCCGGAGAGTTTTGAAGTTCTTGCGGTTGCTGAGAATCCATTACCTATTGACGTATCTGATTTTTCAAAGACTGAATTGCCAAAGAGATTGGATTATAGATTCTTGGATTTGCATAGAAGAAGAGCCCAGGCAATATTTAAAATTCAAAGTACAATTATGACTGCCTACAGAGAATTTATGGTTAAGGAAGAGGGAGCAATTGAAGCTCAATTTCCATCTATTATAAGCAGCAGTAGTGAGGGTGGAACGGAATTATTTAGTGCTAATTATTTTGAGAAGAAGGCTTTCTTATCTCAGAGCTGTCAGCTTTACAAACAGATGCTTGCATGTAGCATGGAAAAAGTATTTACCATATTTACAGTGTGGAGAGCAGAGAAGCACAATACTGTAAGACATTTGAATGAAGCAAGACAATTAGATTATGAGCAGGCTTTTGCAGATGAATTTGTTATCATGGATGTTCTGGCAAGAAGTGTGCAGTATATTGTCAAGGAAGTCCTAGAGAAGAACAAGGCAGAATTGGATTTGCTCGGATTGCAGTTAAAAGTGCCTGGAGTTAAGTATATGACTTTCGCTGAAGCTGCAGAAATAATGAAGAAAGCAAAAATTTCGATACCCAAGCATGATCTTTCTGGAGAAGCTGAGAAGAAATTGGATGAATTGCATCCAGACACGATTGTTTTTGTACATGATTGGCCTGAAGAGGGAAGAGGATTTTACATTATGCCTAAAGAAGGTAAGAAGGGAGAGAAACTTTCGCACGGATTTGATGCAATCTACAAAGGTATTGAAATTTCATCTGGTGGACAGAGAGTTCATTTACCTGAATTATTAACTGAAAGATTAAAGTTGAAAGGATTGGATCCGGCGAGTTTCAAATCCTATATTGACAGTTTCAGATATGGTTCACCCCCTCACGGAGGTTTTGGAATCGGATTGGAAAGAATAACAATGATTATGCTTGGATTGGAAAATATAAGAGAAGCAGTATTATTCCCAAGAGATAGAGATAGATTGACTCCTTAAGATTAGAATATACTAAAATATCTGAGATATCTTGAATATTAAGAACATTTAAGAATAGACTGTGCTTGTAATTAGCATACAAGTGGCCGACGCCGCCATTCCGACGACGCCGACAAATTTCAAAATGACAGAAACGGCTACGACTAAACGGGGAGTTGGAATGGATGCAGGATCCGGAGATTCTAAAGGAGTTAATGTATTAAATTTATATCGAAGATTACAGATGGTAAAACCAGAGGAGAGAAAGGGAGAAATAATTCTTTTCTTGGAAAGAAGAGCAGGGACTGCAGATTTGGAAAGAGTATTGACTGAAGGGGAGAAGAAAGCTTTGGTAGACATGAATGATTCCGTTTATGTTGCTGCTGTTTATTTGATGACTCCTGAAGAACAGAAGACTATTTATCACCATGTGAAATTTTTAGAGACTGAAAGAATACATTACCTGAAGGAAGAAAGTAAATGGATGGACTATTGTTTCGAAAGAGTTATGGAAAAAACAGGAATCCACGATAAACGTCATCCTAAGGTTTTTGAGGCTTTCTGTAAAGATTGGTTTGACGAGAATCATAGTAGTGGAAGATATAGAGCATTCTATGGTCTGAAGTATCCGGAAAAGATTAGAGTTGAGTAGTAAATAGTTTTATTAATGCTTTTTGCTTTTGCAGGGTATGAAGATACTTGTTTTAGGAGATTTTCAAGGCGTGTTTCCTGGAAAATTGCGGAAAAAGCTGGAAAAAGAAGAGTTTGACATCATTGTAGGAGTCGGAGACTATTCTGGAATTGATGACTTTCGTCCTTGGCTGAAAAAGATGTTCAAAATGAGTCATGCTGGGAAAGGATACCTTTCCGCTGTGGAGTATTTTGGAGAGAAAGGCCTGGAGAGAGTTATGAAAAAAGATGAAAACGCGGGAAAGAATGTTCTTTCAGAGTTGAATGGTCTTGGTAAGAAGGTTATTTGTGTTTTTGGAAACTTCGACGATTATTGGTATTTATATCCTTTTCAGAAAACTACAAATGTCCCTAAAAGAAATTTAAGATTTGTTAAGAAGTTGAAGAATCTGAACAATATAACATATGGATATATGCGCCAAAAGGGAATAAATTTTGTAGGCTTCGGAGGATATATGGATGTTTCTGCAAACTGGAAAAATACGCGTAGTAAGGAAGAGATGGAGAGAGCTAAAAAGATGTTGGTCAGAGTAAATAAGACAAAGAGATTGCTTTCCAGGTTAATGAAAAAGGGAAAACCAGAAATTCTTGTTTTACATTATCCTCCAAAAGGAGTTTTTGATATAATTCATGACAAAAGTAATCCTTACAACGGAAAGAGTGCGGGGATTGATATGTTTAGGCAAGCAGTGTTAAAATACAAGCCCAGACTTGTGCTTTGTGGGCATATGCATGAGTATCAGGGTGCAAAGAGGCTTGGAAAAAGTCTTGTGGTTAATCCGGGAGATGCGGAGAAGGGCAAGTATGCAATTGTTGACTTCACGTATGAGAAGATTGATGTTAGGTTTGTTGAATAACTTTAAATATTAAACTCCGCTTAGTTAGTTATGAACATTCAAAAGTTGGAAAACATTTTTGGGAAAGAAGTAATAAAATATAAAAAAGATTTTGGGTTTGTTTGTTTTTTTGGTAGTTTAAATTTGAATAATGATTTAGACGTTTTCATTTCTCCCTCGAAAGATGCAAAAAAAGGATATTTTCTTAAACAACTTATTTCATTTCTAGAAAATGTTAAAAGTGAACTTTTAAAAGAAAAGACAGATCTTTCCATAATATGGCATTCTACCTATGAGGAAGAAGTGGAATATTTGAATACAAAGAAGAATTCTCCAAGAATTCATATTTCTTCATTTCCAGATATTCATCCAATAAATATACCCAATTATTTACCATTCTTACAAAAAGCAGAAAAAGTATTCTTAGGAAATTATAAATCAGTTGAAGAGATGAGAAAAACGAAATTAGATTATTTTTATAATTATTTGTTTATTTCTAACTGTCTTTTGTCAAATTATCCTGAAGATTTGGAGAAAGAGAAAGTATCTTCAAAAGTAAATTATATCTATAAACATCTTACTGGAAAGAAGAAAGAATTAACTGGTTTGCCCAGGGAACAGTTTTTCGAATGTTGTGATTTCTTAGATAAAGAAGCCCATTAGTTTCTTATTCAATTAACTTTATAAATTATCATAATTTCAACTGAGTATGGATGAATCTGAGAAGGAAAAGATAAGACAAGGAGCCAAGGCTTTGCTTGATAAGTTTGAGGGCACATTGAAGAGCGTCAAGTTCAAGGAGAAGAAGAAGGAGAATAAGATTGGAGGCTTTAGGGAAGAAGGGCAAGGAAAGGCAGGAAATGCTGATTTTAGGAAAAGAATGTTTCTGAATGCACCGGCGAAGGATGAAGATACTGTAATTGCGGAGAAAAAGACATGGTAGTTAAGAAGAAAACGGCTAAGAAACCTGTAAAGGTGGAGAAAAAGGTTGAGAAGAAGGAAGAAGAGGGTGGAATGAGCCTTGATGATGCATTTGGAGATGATTCTGGTGTTGAATATGCAAAATCAAAGCCTAGAAAGGTTAAGGAGAAAAAGAAAGGGCTGGATGAAGAGGAATTGGATGAAGAACTTGATGAGGTTGAAGCCGCAGTAAGTACAAGTGATGAACCTCGGGATGTTAAAATAAAGGCAAGTAAACCGATATCCAAGGTAAAGAAGGGTGATAAGATTAAGATTGATGGTAAAGAGTATACGGTGGATGCGCACTATGTGCTGATTGACCATGGAGCTACAAAGGAGATGGCCCTCGAGTTGTATGATAATGATGATAAGGACTACCAGCTGAGGTATTTTGATGATCAGATGGAAAGTACTCTGGATTTGTATGAACTGCAGGAAATTCTATATGTTAAGAAAAGAATGAATAAGGTTGAATGGTGAGTTTTCTGAAAGGTTTTTAAACTATATCTTGTTGTATATAACAGAGGTAAAATGGTAAAAAGAATATTGGTGATTGATGACGATTTTGATGATTTAAGTAGTGTGAAAAATATTCTTGAAAAGGAAGGATATCATGTCGTGGGTGCAACAAATGGTGCGCAGGGATTGGATGCTCTAGAGGAAGATGGTTTTGACTGTATACTTCTTGACATAAGAATGCCCACCCTTTCAGGATATGACCTCCTTCGTATTCTAAGAGAAAGGTTAAATCATAAAGTACCTATGATTTATGTTACAATTGTACCTAGAAAAGAAGTAGATATGAGTGATATCGATGGATTTGTACAAAAGCCGATAATTGAGAAGAAACTTTTGACAGAAATAAAAAAGGTGGTAAAGAAGTAAAATGGCTGGCAAAAAGATTTTAGTTGTTGATGATGAACCAGATGTGAGGAATACAATTAAGACAGTTCTAGAGAAAAATGGATTTAAAGTTGTGACGGCTGTGAATGGAGACGACGGGCTTGCAAAATGGAAAAAGGAAAAGCCAGCACTCGTACTAATGGACATAATGATGCCTGGAACTCCAGTGAGAGATATAATTCCCCAGATGAAGGGTACAAAGGTTGCTTATCTGTCAGTTGTTAGAACTTCGGAAGCTGAGAAAGAGGATCTAATGAAGAGTAAGAATATAGTTGACTTTATTCAAAAGCCATTCGACATAAACGAATTGCTGGAAAGAGTCAAAAAGTTGGTGAAGTAATGAAAATTCTTGAATTTTCAAATGCTCGAAATAGGAGGTATTTCTTCGCATAAATGGACATTGTAAAAGAGTTTGCTGGAAACCAGACTTTGCTTTTGCTCATGCCTGGAGAAGATTACAATCATATTATCGTGGATAATATGAAAAAGATTTCTAAGAAGAGTGTTTGCTACGTCACGCTGAATAAGACTAATGATGCATTAAAAGAATTGTTCAAGAAGGCAAAGATAAAGATGGATAATGTAGTATTTATTGATGCAATATCGAAAACGATTAAGAATGTGCCTGACCAGGGTGAGGGAGTATATTATGTTTCAAATCCTGGAGCGATGACTGAATTGTCTTTGACAATTGACAAATTTTTGAGACACGGGTTTGATTATTTGGTGTTTGATTCACTTACGAACTTGTTGGTTTATGAAAGTAAGGCGCCAGTGTCAAAGTTTGTTTCTTCGCTCGTGAACAAGGTGAAGACGAGTAAGACTAAGGCAGTTTTCTATGCTCTTTCCCTTAAAGATCAAAGTACAATGATTCAGGAATCTGGAATGTTTGTTGATAAGGTTCTTGATTTGGATAAATGAAAACAATAATGGTTGTGGATGATGAGAAAGACATACGCAATACTATAAAGACTGCTCTGGAAAATAATGGATATAACGTTATTACTGCAATAAATGGGGAAGATTGTCTTAGGCAGTTGCCAAAGTATAAAGGTAAAATCGATTTGATTCTTATGGACATAATGATGCCTGGAATGCCAGTAAAAGATGTTGTGCCTCAGATAAAAGATATCAAGCTGTCTTACCTTAGTGTTGTTAATATTTCGAGTGATCAGAAGAAGGAATTGACTAAACAGAAGAATGTCGTCGATTTCATACAAAAGCCATTTGATGTTCCTGCGTTTATAAAACAAATAAGGAAAATTGTGGGGAAATAGAATGACTTTCACAAAAAAAATGGCTCTGAATAAGATTGATGTTGTTTCTGAGTTGTCACAGAGCAACATAACTTCTTTGCTTTTTATGGTTGAGAGTCTTGAGAACAATAAATTGGCAATAGAAATGGCTCGACAGCTCTCAAAGGGAAAGATATGTTATGTTTCATTACATAAGACAGCGGATGCACTGAGGGAGCAATTGGAAAAGAACAAAGTTAATACAAAAAATATGGTTTTCGTTGATGGGATTACGAATGTTATTGGTCTACCTGCGAAGGAGAGTGATAAAATCAAATTTATAACTTCTCCAGGCGATTTGGCAGAATTGTCTTTCGTTGTATTCCACATAATTAATCGTCCTTGTGATTATTTGATATTTGATTCACTGAGCGATTTATTACCTTACGCGAAAGTGCCAGAAATAAAGGAATTTATGACTAATTTAATTAATAAGGTAAGAGATAAAAAAATGAAATCTATATTTTATATAAAGAATTCACAAAATCTGGCTGGGTTTATAGAAGAGATTGAGCCTCTTGTAAATGGGGTAGTAAACGCGGACGTTATTTGATTTGTTAGCTGATGTACTGTGAATGAGGTATATTGCGATAGATAATAAGGTTTATTGACTTTTGAAAGAGGAGATATTGTTTTAATTGAGGGATTCTATTCGAATAAATAGGGTTTAAAAAGAAAGGGTTCCATATTTAACTAGTAGAAAGAGGAACATGGAAGAAGATTCAAATAGAGTTGTAAGAGGTATTTTATTTGGGAGTATTAGGAAGAAACTTAATTGGGCATTTGGGATTTTGATTGTTCTTCTTGTGGCGATGGTACTTGTGACCTATAGTTTGAATAGACAGGTTGAGAGTGCTCAAAATGCATTGAGAGAAGTTGAAGCCCCCATTGAATTGATGGTTCAGCAGGTTGTATTCTATGATGCCTTGCTGACTGAGAATGTGCACGACGCAGTCCTTCATGCGTTGAAAGGAGAACGTTTGGAAGAAACTGGGCATAAAGTAGTTTATGATAAGGCCGGAGTTAAGTTAGATAATTTATTGAAGTATGATGCCCTGGCGTTGTTGAATAAAAGTCAGAGAAGCTTGGCAGACAAGCAAAAAGTGAATGATATTTTGGTTAAGCTTGATGTTGTTAATTTGAAACTTGTTGACTTGGAAATGGGTGCGTTCGATGCACTTTCTAAGAATGATACTACTAGGGCATTTAGTTTAGTTGTGTCTGATGAGTATGATGGATACAAAGCTGAACTTGCGGGTTTGTATAAACAATGGGCTGACGCCGAGGCAAAGGTTTCTGAGGAATATCGACAGCAGATTTTAGCAAATGCACAAGATGTTCAAATTTATAACTTATATCTGGGACTTTTGTTTATTTTGATTGCGATTGGTGTTCCAATAGTTATCAATAGAAATATTTCGAAACCTATTTCGCAACTTTATAATGCAACACAGGCATTGGAAAGAGGAAATTTAAGCTCTCGGGTACAAATAAAGAGTGGAGATGAGCTTGAAAGGCTTGGTGAGGAATTTAACAAGACTGCTGAACAGCTTGGAAGAGTTGATGAGGAAAGGAAAGGAATTGATAAGGCGAAGACTGAATTCTTGTCTATTACAAGCCATGAATTGCGAAGTCCGATGACGCCGATGCGTGCACAACTGCAGATGTTAGATCAAAATTACTTTGGTAAGATGAACAGAAAGCAAAAGGACGCTTTGGACATCGTTTTGCGAAATACTGAGCGACTTGATAGAATTCTTCTTGATTTCCTTGAAGTCTCTAGGATTGAAGCTGCACGACTCAAGTTTAATTTTGCGAAGACTAATTTGGAGAAAAATATTAAATCAGTCGTTACGGAAATGAAATCATTTATGCCTGAGAAAAATTTGAAAATACTTCTTAATATGGGTGGGTTGCCCATAATCGAATGTGATCCTGATAGGATTATGCAGGTTCTTAGGAATTTGATGAATAATGCTGTTAAGTTTTCTAAGCCGGGAGGAAAAATAGAGGTAAGTGTTTTGTTGAAAGGACAATTTATTGAGTTCATAGTAAAGGATGACGGAATGGGAATTAAGAAGGAAGATCAGTCAAGATTGTTTGAGCCATTCTATCAGGTTGGAGGGATGTATGATAGAAAGGTTGGAGGAACTGGCCTAGGTTTGGCAATATGCAAGGGAATTGTAGAAAGTCAGCATGGAAAGATATGGTTGGTAAGTGAGTATGGACGCGGGACGGTATTTCATTTCACAGTTCCATTGACGCCTGAAAAGGAAATGAAGCCAATTAAATTGTTGTTTTCGAACAAATTGGCATCTGAAGATAGAATCCGCAAGGTTTTGATTGAATATCTTGGGCCTTCTCTCGAAGATCTGCGTCTATTCTGTGGCGGGA
>JBAXMY010000005.1:0-17684 GCA_037134055.1 archaeon | reverse complement strand
TTGCACTTTAAAGGCACGTAACTATTAATTCCCAGGGTACTAGGCAGTGTAGCTCTAAATATGACTGACTGATGGCATGCTTCACTATCAATATTCCCAGTCCAATTTATCTGAAAATATACAAGAAGAATTAATCCAAATCCTAATACAATTACTATAGTCCAAACAAGTGTCTGCGAAGTAATCTCCCCTTTTCTGTCCATTATCATTGATATATTAGTTTCTTTTTAATACTTATCATCCCATGAAATAAGTAACTAGCCGATAAATTCCATATATGCAAATTCCGGCAAGAATAATCCATAGTAAGATCTCCAAAAAAATAGACATATCTCCTTTTTTATCCATTTTTCCTCAACTCCAACACATTTCCTTTCACACTCATATTTGTCGAAAGTATTTTATCAATCAAAATAGGATATGGTTCATTTCTATTTTCAATTGTAACTAAAAACTTTTCATATCCCTCTCCAATGCATACTCCAACATTATTACAAAATGCCAATACTCCCTTCTCTGCACTAAATATCTCAAGAGGATTCGTCAATGAAGTTCCGCCTGAAAGAATCAACGCCGCAGGAGTATCTTTAGCTAAAGCTCCGGCAACACTTCCGAGTTGTTGAGCTCTTGTAGGATACTCGCACAAGCATATACAACTTTTCCACTGTTTATTCACACAATCATTTGGCATGAGCACATTTCCAGAAGCCGGAATATACGGCCAACTAGATAAAGCCCAAGTCTTTGGTGATTGAATAAGGAAAATCTTGCTCTGCCCATCCTTTAATGCTGCGGCTTCATCAACTATCTGTTTGAGAGTCTCCTTTGCCTGTTCAACGGCTGTTTTTGCCACAAAAATTCCATAGAGCTTGTAAGCTAAGATAAGCAAGATTATAATGCACAAAACGGCAAGCAAGATTTTTAATGTTTCTGATAGAGGCATAAGTTGACCTCGGTTATTTTTCACAACACTTCTCATTTTGCCACCCGTTTATACAATTGATTATTTCCTATATCTTGAGATTGATCTAACCTGACAAGTTGAGACTTCTGAGGCTCTGACAGAGACTCAATCGCTCCCGAAAGTACGGACACAAAGTTTTTATCTATTTTAGCAACCTTATCATCCAATCCCCACTCATCAATATAAATATCTCCCATGATGTTTGTTCCTCTGAGATAGAATTTAGTTCTTACCAGATTTCCATTTTCAAACAAAAATATATAATATTCTCTCGAACCGAAAGTTCCGTCAATTTTGAACTGACCAACTGGCTTTCCAAACAAATCCAACACCTGTGCATCAGTTAATTTAGTATAATCAATAAGCTTATCTTCTTGACTATAACTGTATCCTGGCAGATTCTTGAATCTATTTATCAAGTCAAATCTAAATATTGCCATAATTACCAAAACAAGTACAAGTACCACGAGAATCAGAACCATCAACTTATTTTCAGCAAGATTCTGTCCTCGTTTGTTCATCTTCATTGCCCAAACCTCACAAAATTCTTAAGAAATTGAATTGCTCCATCTCCATTTCCTTTTAGTACAATAAATCCAATCACCACAACCGCTAAAACAACCACTGCAATAATCCACCAAACCAGAGTTTCCAGTTCAATATCTCCTTTTTTATTCATACCCTTGCCAGGAAACTCATATTATTAAATCTAATCCCTCCACACAACCAACCAACAATGTGACTAATCAAACAAAGGCAAAATACATTTATTATATCCCACAATAACTCCAATCATCAAACATTAGCTATCAAATTAGTTTACTTTAGCATACTCATTCTTCTCAATCTTCAATATATTTATAACACCCTTTTCCCTCCATATATAATAAAAAGATGGTTTCCACAAAGGATATTTTAAAGAAGTACTCTTCCAAATTGGAATCTGATATGGGTTCAGAAACCGAATCTTTCTCCAAAGATTACCTGCAGTTTAAGCAAGATATGACTCCGCCCATTTCAAGATATGAAGGATGGGCAAAATCTCTGGGCAGTATAATAAATATGAAAATTGCTGCAAAGGATAGAGTAAAAATAGAATACTATCTAGAACGTGCCCATCTTGACATGACTCCAAGTCAAGCAGTCGTTCTTGCAGGAGTAGCCTGGGCAGTAGTTTTCTTCGCATCCATGATAATTTCCGTTGCAATCTACCTCATTACTTTAACATTCCCATTCCTCTTTGCATTCCTTGGCTTTGTCACATCCATGTTCGTATTTTACTATGCCTATACTCTCCCACAAAGAAAGGCAAATGAATGGATGTTAAAAGCATCCAGTCAGATGGTTCCTGCAATCCTCTACTTGGTAGTCTACATGAAACACACCTCCAATCTGGAGCGTGCAGTCAGATTTGCCTCAGAACACCTCGAAGGTCCTCTTGCCCTTGATTTCAAAAAAATATTTTACAATGTGGAAATAGGTAAATTTTCCACCATCAAACAGGCACTGGACAACTATCTTGAAAGCTGGCGCGAATATGCTCCAGAATTCGTCGAATCTTTTCATCTCGTTGAATCTTCCCTCTACGAACCCTCGGACGATAGAAGAATGCAAATTCTAGAGAAAGCTTTACAGGTCATTCTCGATGGAATTTACGAAAAGATGTTAAAATATTCCAGAGAAATCCGTTCTCCTCTTACAAATATATACATGCTTGGAATCATTCTTCCAACCTTAGGTTTGGCACTTCTTCCTCTTGCATCAACCCTACTTGGAGGAATTTTACAATGGTACCATGTAATGGTTCTGTTTAACATAATAGTTCCATTCCTAGTATTCTACATGACCTCTCAAGTTCTTCTCAAAAGACCGGGAGGATATGGCGATGCAACCATTCTCGAATTGAATCCACTCTATCCTAAATTTATTTCGAGAAAACCTTGGATTAAATCTGCTCTAATCGTTTTTCCATTCATAATTCTTGGACTTCTGCCATTTATTTTCCAAATTCCATTTATCACCTCTTCTCTTGGACTTCAGAGCGACTACACTTTTGCCCAAATAGGAATTCCATTTTCACAGGACACTCTAATGTTTGATTTTAAAACAGTCGATGGCTCAAAAATTGGTCCGTTCGGTCCAATAGGAGTTCTACTAAGTCTTCTCATACCTCTTTCCATTGCCCTATTCTTTTCCATGACCTATAAAGCTAAAACCAGAGAAATAATAAAATCTAAAGAAGACACAAAATTGCTTGAAGATGAGTTCACTTCATCCCTATTCCAACTTGGAAATAGACTTGGTGATGGAATCCCAGCAGAAATTGCATTTGCCAAAGTGGCAGAAGCAACTAGAAATCAAAAGACTCATGATTTCTTTGCCCTTGTAAACCAAAATATTCAACAGTCTGGAATGTCTCTAGATTTAGCATTGTTCGATAAAAGAAGGGGAGCAATAGTCTTCTATCCTTCCAGTCTAATCGCGACTTCCATGAGAATTCTAGTCGAATCAGTCAAAAAAGGACTTCAGGTTGCAGCACGTTCCCTAATGTCCATCTCCGAGTACGTCAAAAACATAGAAAAAATAAATCAGCGCCTCAGGGATTTGCTAGCGGAAGTTGTATCGGACATGCGTTCCAACATGACCTTCCTTGCTCCACTTCTTGCAGGCGTAGTCGTTGGACTTTCAGCAATGATCACCATGATTCTAAACAAACTTCAGTCAAGTGTTGCAGCAGGTTCGGGAACAAGTGGTGCGGGCGTAGCCGGACTAGGTTCATTCCAAAATATCCTCTCCCTGTTTGACGTAACAAAGATGATCCCCCCCTATTTCATGCAAGTCATAATCGGACTTTACATAATAGAGATTATTTTCATTCTCACAACTGCTCTGGTTACGGTAGATTCAGGTAAAGACATCCTAAGAGAAAAGTACGACCTCTCAAGGTATCTAAAAACTGGAGTCCTTCTCTATATAACCACTGCCCTAGTTTCCATAGTGGCACTTGTATCCCTATCGGCAATAGCACTAGGTGGAATGTAATTAATTTTAATTATTTTAATTAAGAATCTATTTTAATTTTTCTATATGTTCATATAACCAGTTCTTGAATAATGGGAAAACCTTCCCACTTGTTGGTAATCCCTCGCGTTCCCTTACTTCTTCGCTTATTCTATGGAATGCCTGATTGACAAGAGCATTGAAACCAGCTTCCAACACTTCCGGCTTGGCAAATCTTTCCGCAGCCCTAACAATTTCTTGCTTAATCAATCCACGAAGAACAATATTATCATACACTGCATCCCAATTTCCAGCCCACCCTTTAACATTTCCTGCAATATTCTTAATTATTTCCGAGTCTCCATTTATCAACTCAGGCGTTGGCTCCAATTCATCCGTCTCAACATTATATCTCATTAAATCGACGAATCCCATTTCTTCCACCGGATCCTTACTCCAATGCTTTCTAACTTCAGTAATACTCATAACTCTTTTTACAGACTTCAGTCCATCCGGCGTTTTTACCGGATTGGTTACAATAATCAAATCCGTTGCCTTGAAGCTTGTCGCAGGTACATCCAGGTCATTAACGACCCTATCAAACACTCCATATGGTGAATCACCGTGGATAGTGCCTGCAACCACATTTGCAAGTGCACCAACTCTCATTGCTTCATACAATGCTTTGGCTTCAGCAGATCTGACTTCTCCAACAATCAATGCCGAGTCACCCAAACGCAAGCTTGTCCTAATTCCTTCAGCCGCCTCCACTTCCGTTGTTCCCGTCACCAATGCGCTTCTAACTTTCATCCTGAGTATGTCATATCCTATCTTTCTCATTGCATCCACCGGCAATTCGAGAGTATCCTCCACAACTATTGTTCTGAACTTAGGCATTATTTCCAAGAGCAAACTTCCCAGCAGAGAAGTCTTTCCCGAACTTCTCGTTCCAGCAACTAGCAATGTCCTCGAACCATCAATAAAGAAACTGAGCAAACCTGCAGCAAATGAATTTAACATCTTATTTTGAATAAACAATGGTAGTGTCCAAGGATCATCTCTATGTCTTCTCAGAGCATAAGCAAGCCCGTCTGGAGAAAGAGGTTCCTTAATGGCTGCGACTCTCGCTCTGATATTACCAAAAACCAAATCGGTATCTAGTATTGGATTTGCTTCATCTAGAGGCCTTCCAGATTGCAACCTAAGCTTGGCAGCCCATGAATCTGCATCCTCATAGCTGGGTAAAATATTTGTAACACACTCATCATACTTCTGATGTCTAACGAAAACAGGATTCTGCGCAATTGGTGCATTAATTACTATGTCCTGCAAATTAACATCTGCAAGAAGAATTTCAATCAACCCAAATCCAATGGTATATCTCACAAGAATTTTAGCAAGTTTGTTTAATTCCCGATGATTGAGTGGAATGCCCTTACTCTTTGCCAACTCGGATAACAAATCTCTTGCCACATTGAAAAAAACCTGTCTAGTCCTATCGGGATCGGTAAACTCTTCAGACTTTGGCCTATGTTCAGTAAGAACGTTTCTCGCAAGATTAACAAGTATGTGATGCTCTTCACTTAACGTATATTCGGGAGGCATTACATGATACAAATATTTTGGATCATCCTTTTTTTTCAAAATCGTTATGGTGATAGTTTCATTATCTCCTTTTATTTCATACTGATCTATCAAATCTGAGTCTTCGGGAAGTTGCGCAACCAGTCTAGTAAAAGTAAAATTAGGCAATATGTCCGGTCTAAATGCAATTTTATAGAATCCTCTATTTGCGAATGTACTTTCACCTTCCTTTTCCAGTGCCAACTCAATTAATTTGGTTTGTCCGAGCAGTGCAAGTACCCTCCCCAAAAGCAATGAATAATTTTTATTGCTCTCCAGAACTTCCTGTGCTCTAGTCCTTAGTTCAAAATAACATTTAACCGGATCCTTCTTGAGGGTTTCCATGAAATATGATATTTCGGAATAAAGTGCCTGAGCATCCCCGAATAGAGCCATCTTTTCAGGAGAAAGAATGGACTCCTGTTTTAGAAGAAAAGTATATACTCTTGCAATTTCAGAAAGCATTGAAACCTGTTCAAATGGGTAATTATAATTCCTTTGTTGCACAAAAACAATTCTAGAACTATTGGGATTCTCAATCAACTGATCAATTGTTCTCGCCATGACCATCGCATTTTCAGCAATGGAAGGTACAAATGATGCAGCCATGTAGTTTACATATAAAACGTCTTCTCCATGCTGGTGTTCTATCTCGCTTGAATACAGCGCACTACCCTCTTTGAATATCATTCTCCTTTTTACACTCCTTGCCTATCGATAATCAATCCCCATTAAATAGATTTCTATACTCCTGGCACAAATAACCAAACTATTTTAAACCCCTTTTGCCTAATAAAATAATGGAAGAGGTGTATCAAAGTCAGGACGCTTTCTCGGAACTAAACACGAGACTTCGAGACATTGAGGAAAAGGAGCGTCTAATTAAGGACAGAGTACTTCTTCTTGGTAAAACCCTAATTGAAGAAAGGGATAAAACATTCAAGGAGTTACAGGAACTAAAGAAGATAGTTATAAAAATACAGGAAGAGAATACTAGAATGAAGGAGTTCATTCAAAGAATTTCAGAACAACTCGAAAACACCGCTAGAAAAGAGGAACTGATGATACTACAAAGGCAATTTGACCTTTTCAAACAATAAAATGGGATTAATGGAAGAAGTACAGGGGATGCAAGAACAAGGAATGCAAGAGTCAGACATAGTCCGAAAACTAGAGGGCATGGGTTTCCCTGCAGAAGAAATAAAAGACACCATCTCCCAGACAAAGATAAAGGGTGCAGTTTCGGGCACAAATACCGATGAAGGTATGCAACCCTCAATGATGTCTCAACAGGAATCCCAGGAAGCATCCGAAACTTCCTATCCTTCAGAACAAGATCAACAACAGCAAGCACCCCATGAACAGTACGCTCTTCCGGCACCTGGCGCAGCAGTCTCAGATCAACAATACCAGGGTTACCAGCCCACTCAAATAAGCTCAGACACAATTGCAGAAATTGCAGAGCAAGTTACCATGGAAAAACTTGGTTCAATAAGACAGTATCTTGAAAAGACCTTAGACATGAAAAATACTTTTGAAAGCAAGATGGATTCTCTTTCCGAACGCCTGCAGAGAATAGAAAAAATAATTGACAGACTTCAGCTCTCAATTCTACAAAAAGTCGGAGAATACGTCACCAATGTGGAAGACATAAAGAAAGAAATGCAGGACACACAATCATCATTCAAGGCAATGATGGATGAAAAGCATCCAAGTAAAGTACAGAAGAAATCTGAGTAAAAATATAAAAACCTTCTTATCTCCTAAGATACATGGAAGTTCCAATTAAGTTTCTAAGGAGCCATGCAAGACTTCATTATTCACCTCCCTACGGGAGACAGTCCAACAACTATCATAGAAGACTCCCAGCATACCCATTAAGCCTCTATCAGCTAGCACAAATCTCCATAAACCTCGGAGAAGAAGCAAGACGTCGAGAACAAAAAAGAAAGAATCTGGAAACAAAAATATAACAATTGTATCACACTATTTGATAGAAGCTGATGTTTACGTAAGAAGGAACCCTCTAGCTAGTAAGGAGATGCCTCTGCCTTCACTCAACGACCTAGCACTTAGTACGCTAGCATATCTCGATAAGCTAGAAAAAGAAGATTCCAAAAGAGAAAAAGAAAGCAAACTTAAACCAATCCTTTCTTGAAAAAAATTTCTAAATAAAATTATTTCTTAGTCAAAACCCATGCAACTATTGCAGAAATAATAATCAGCAAAACTGCTCCTGAGACTCTAGAAGAATACAGCCATTCTAGCATTGGAGAACCGACTGCTCCACCCCCTCCGATTTGAGAAGGTACATAATTAATCAAATATGAGAATACGCTAAACAATGCAACCAGGAATACTATCACCAGGATCACGAAGACTGCAACTCCTATTCCCTTATTCATATCCGTCTTTCCAGCAAATCCTAGAATAACAAATATAAAGAATAATGATACAAGGAGTAATGCAAACCAAGGCGCCACCGAATAAATATACTCCTTAGCTCCAGCCATGCTCACAAATAGGGAAGCAACTATGAATGAAATAAGAAGAGCAACCCACTGAGAATCTCCAAGAACTTCAGTCTTAACAAGTAAAGCATAAACTACAATAAAAACAAGTAGAAAAACAAATATTGGTGCAAAATATGTAATGAATGAAATGTCAGCAACCATTAATTTAGCCTCTCATAGGATTATATGATGCGTTCTCTTTAGGTTTACCATCTTTATGTCCACCACTCGCAGCAACTGCAATAACAATTCCTATTAGTAATACTGCTCCGACCAAATAACCTATGGAATCGCTTCCAAGATATGTGCTGTACCATCCAGCCGCATCAAATGACTGCGTAATTATCACAATGAATATGACAACTGCCACTGCTCCAAGTCCCCATCCCCAATATCTTCTTTCATCATCTGGAATGAATAATCCTGCAAGAATCATCAATACCAGAAGTACTGAAATTCCAATTCCCAGCCTTGGGAATACTTCTCTGAAAAATAATTGGACGAAATTCAACTGCAAAGCCATCAAACCGATTACTAGTGCAACAATCACATGAACTGGTTTTTCCTTTCCAAGAATGTTTGTAGTTGTTAATATACCGAACACAACTGCAAAAATAAGCAAAAAGGGTAGAACATAACTGAACACCCCTACACTTTCCCACTGAGACAAAATCGTCCCTATATCTATAGCCATATCCAATTCAGTCTTAATTCATTTAAATATATTTCTATACCCTCATACTGCCCCGAATTTCATCAAAACGCGAATATCCATCTCTTTTCATCAATGCAAGAATCTCCCTATTTATCTGTCCAATCAATCCCGGCCCTTCATATATCATTCCAGTAAACAGAGAGACGAGATTTGCACCAAGTTTTATCTTGCGATAGGCATCCTCTGCCGAGAAAACTCCTCCAACTCCCACCAATACAAACTCTCCTTTCGTTTTTCGGTACACATAATTCAACAACCTGTCTGCCTTCTTTTCCACAATCTTCCCGGACAAACCTCCCTTTGCAAATCCTATGTCTTTTTTAGTAAGATTTGTACAAATAAATCCGGAAACGCCTGCCTTTCTAGACATTAAAATAATTTTATCCACGTCCGACAGAATCATATCTGGAGAAAGTTTCACAAAGATAGGTTTTTTTATTCGCATCTTTTTAATTTCTCTAATTAATTTACCATATCTTTCAGGTTTAGCAAAATCCCTTCCGCCATATGAATTTGGGCAGCTTATGTTAATAACAAAAAAACTTCCAGAATTTTTCAACACATTTAAGGAAAAAGAATAATCTTTTATTCCATTCTGCAGGTCCACCGTTTCCAAACAATTTGTTTTAGCTATGCTAAGGGCAACTGGAATTCCCACCTTCTGATTTTTCACTCGCTCTCTAATTTTTTCAGCACCTTCATTATTCAACCCCATATTAACCCAAAGACTCTTCTTCTCCGGAAGTCTCCTGAGTCGAATCCCAATATTTCCACTAGAATGATTTGCCGTTATACTCCCAAGTTCAATAAACCCAAAACCTACATCCTCTAGAATGTTCATCATTGAAGCATTCTTATCAAACCCCGCCGACAATCCAATTGGATTTCTGAAACGCATGCCTAGAATATTCTGTTCGAGTAGTGGATTCTCATAATCAAACATCATTCTAGTAGCCAATCGGCTAATTCTAAATCTTCCAAGTATCCTACCAACATCGATGAAAAACATATGCATCAGTTCAGGATCAAATGCAAAAAATATTGGCTTCCAGAGATATCTATATGAAATCTCATTAAATTTATCTCTTAGCCTGTACAATATATCCATGTAAAATAGAGAAAACTATTCCTTAAAAACTATACTTTTACTCAAATTTACTTATCGGACTTTCCAGAACCTTTCCAGACTGCAAAGACTGCAGCAATTATGATAACTATAAACACTATATTTGCCACAACAACCGAACCTGACCAATCTCCCACTCCTCCGCTAAGAAGTACTTTTAGATATCCCCAAAGATTTGTAAAGTACGAAAGTGCCCCCAAAACAACTATTGCAGCAATAACTCCAATGGCTGTTTTAATTCCCTTATGTAACTTAAATTCTTCATTTATGAAAGCTAGTCCATACATTAAAAGGAAAACAAGAATAACAATCAATGCAACTGCAAGCACAGGCATCAATTTTGAAATAACTCCAGTATACGCTCCATATGAAACTACAATCAGCGCAATTGACAAAGATACCAAAGAATCAATCTGTTTCTTTCCATCCCCCAGAATCTTGGACTTTTGCAAGATTGCAAAAATTATTGTAAATATCAACAAGAATGGAAGAATAATCTCTTGAAATATTGGATAGGATAATACTGTGTCAACCATAGCTATAATCAATATCTAGAATATTTAAACCTTATCTTAAAAACAATAATTAAACTAATGCTTCAGAACCTTCAGCCATATCAGATGGATCTTCCCTTGAAGGTAATGAGGTCTTGGCAACAATGAAAACATCTCCTATTGCCTTAACGAACTGATGTGGGATAATAACTCCTCTTGCTCCACCCAATGAACTTGTTATTCCAGAACCAACTCTTATCTTCCAACCCTCAATCTTATTGTCAACTAGATTTACTTCCTCGATTTGACCAAAGTAATCGCCCTCAGCAGTGTAAACATGCTTCCCGATAACTTCACTCACTTTTCTTATTCTTAACATGTTAAGTTTTTGTCTGGATGAGTATTTATACTTTACGTTTTTCTATTTTTTCGGAATTGTCAAATTTTTGTTATTATATAATACAGAAACTGGAGAGTTTGTGATTTTAATCTATCACTCACTTTCCAAAATGTTTATATAAACGTTATTCTCACGAACTTCATGGAAACAAGAGAGATTACACACATAGGAGTAGCAATTATTGTAATGACTCTAGTCTTTGGTTTTGCAGGAATACTCGAAAACGGATTCACCACCTATCTTCCAAGTCTTCTTTGGATCCTTCTTTTCTCAGCGCTAATAATCCTTGTCGCGATAGCTGCAAAGAAAGTAATGGCCAGAGCACTAGATTCGGACGTGGAACATGAAATTTGGTCCTGGTCAAGATACGGATTTAAACCAAATGAACATCTAAAAACTCCCCTTCCAGCAGGAGCACTATTTCCTCTTGCACTTGCTCTAGTTACCATAGGATATTTCAAACTTTGTGCATTCCTTACCTACGAAACACGTGTTTCAAAATATCGCGCATCCAAAAGATTTGGAATCTATAGCTTTTCAGAGATGACCGATTGGCACAATGGACTAATTGGTGCAGTGGGAATTATGTCCGTTCTTCTTGTTGGAGTAATTGGATATTTCCAGGGTGCAGAACTTCTATTCAAGATGGCAACATACTATGCCGTTTTCAACCTTATTCCTTTCTCCAAACTAGATGGAGCGCAGATATTTTTTGGCAATAGAATACTTTGGGCAACACTCGCAATTATAACTCTCATCGCAACAGCATATGCATTTGCAATATCTGGAAGTTTAATTTAAATCCATGGTTCTGTCCATCATCCCTAGAGAATACCAGCAAAAAATATTTGATACCTGTAAAGAAAAAAATACCCTAGTCGTTCTTCCAACGGGTCTTGGAAAAACTCTCATTGCCGTGCTTTTAGCAATTGAAAGACTGAAGAAGTATCCTCTAAAAAAAATCCTATTCCTTGCCCCAACGAAACCACTTGTAGAACAACATTACCACTATTTTAAAAAAAATCTTCCAGAATTGTTTGCAGACATCCAACTCTTCACGGGTGAAGTAAAGGCAGAGAAAAGAAAAGAGATTTGGCAGACTGCAGAAATAATTCTTTCAACTCCTCAATGCATAGCCAACGATCTAGACCACATGCTCTATGATCTAACTAACATTTCCCTGCTTATCATAGATGAAGCCCATCGCTGTCTAAAGAATTATGATTATACAAAAATAGTTTCAAAATATAAGAACACCGCCAGTTCCCAAAGAATCCTTGGTCTTACTGCCAGTCCAGGCTCAGATCCTGCAATTATCGCAGAGATATGCACCCATCTTGATATTGAAACCATAGAACTTCGTACTAGAGATTCAGAGGACGTCGTGCCCTATGTTCAAGAAATTGAATTCGAAAAAATAGAAATTCCATTCCCTTTGGAATTCGTCGAAATCAAAATACTTTTGAAGCGAATCTGGGACTCCAAGGTCGAACAGCTAAAGAATAGACATCTCCTTTTCGCCCCGGCAAATAAAATCACTCTCCTTAACCTGCAAAAGAAGCTCGCAGCCCAGGCAAGCCCAAGCAACTTTAATGCATTGGTAGGAATGTCCCTCACAGCCCAGGCAATAAAAATAAGTCATGCTCAAGAGTTGCTAGAAACTCAGACCCTTTCCGGTCTGAGAGCCTACCTTGATGGCCTAATTCAGCAGGCAAAGGATAAAAAGACAAAGGGAGTCCAAACTCTTGTCAACTCGGCAGAGTTCCAAGCAGCAAATCTATCGCTTAATACCATCATGAACAAAGGTATGGAGCATCCCAAAATCCAAACCGTCACGGATATAATAACTAAGCAGATAGCAGAAAATCCGAAATCAAAATCCATCGTATTTTCCCAATTTAGAGAAACTGCAAATGTAATTGCAAAAAGTCTTAATCAAATTCCTGGCGCAAGAGCAGCCATATTCATAGGCCAGGCAAACAAAGGCAAAGATAACGCAGGACTTTCCCAAAAAGAACAGAAAGAAGTGATTGAAAAATTTAAGACAGGAGAGATTAACGTGTTATGTTCAACGTCGATAGGAGAGGAAGGCCTAGACATCCCAGAAGTCAATTCAGTCGTCTTCTACGAACCAATTCCCAGTGCAATTAGAAAGATTCAAAGAACGGGCAGAACTGCCCGTCTGAGCAAAGGCAAACTTATTATCCTTATCACAAAGGACACCCGAGACGAAATCAGCCATTATGCTTCAAATGCCCGAGAAAAGAAAATGTATAAAACCATCCATTCCATTAAACATGATATGGATCACAAGCCTAAAACCTTGCTTGATTTCAAATAAAAAATATAAAAAGAAATGATAAAATGACCTTCGAAAACATTTTTTCAACCAAAAAAACGAAAGTGAAATTGAAAGAGCGAATTATAGCTGACACTAGAGAAAAGAATTCTCTCGTTCCTTCGGAAATTATCAAACTTGGCAACCTTCTTGAATTTTCCCATCTTGAAATTGGAGATTATATCGCAGGCAAAACAATAGTTGAAAGAAAAACATTCTCTGACCTACAAAGCTCAATAATAAACAAACGCATTTTCTCCCAATTGGAAAATCTAAAGAAGTATCCTTCTGCCATTCTTATTATAGAGTCCTCCGATGCAGAACCATTCATTCACGCAAATGCAATTCGTGGATTCCTTCTATCCTGCTCACTAGACTACAAAATTCCAATAATCTTTTCAAAATATGAAAGAGAAACCGCAGTATTTCTCTCACTGCTGGCCAAAGAAAATAAATCTCCAACTTCCCTGCGATTTAAACCCTCCTCGTTTAGCAAGAAAGAAAAAATTCAATACATTCTGGAGGGATTCCCAGGCATCGGACCTAAAACTGCCCAACTGTTGATAAAAGAATTCAAAACTATAAAAAATATTATCAACGCCTCTCAGGAAGAACTAGCAAAAGTTATTGGAAAAAAGGCAGAAGCATTCGAACTGGTAGAATAATTACATGATCTTATGCTTCTTTATGTATCTCTCCAAAGTAGGATTCAGCACTAGCTCAAATCCGTAAATTCCTCTATTCTTAGGATCATACATTACGTTTATCATTCCCCGGACACCAGCTGGCAGACCAACACGAGGACAGAATGCATTTATTGGTTCCATTCCTGGATGCAAAGCCCCTGCCCTTCCATCTGCAAATAAAACAATCGGCTGATGGAGATCTCCTGCGAGAACAATATCTGCGTCATTATTCATTTTTCTCATGTGATGCATGATGCCATACCCTTCGTCTTGATTTCGTGGGAATCCATGCATTACGAACATCTTTCTACTTTGAGCAGGATTTGTACCTGGAAGTTTCATCCAACCAAGACCAAAGTCATTTCCTTTACCTTCAAATGCGCGCACCTGCCCGTTGTCCCTATATTTCTCATCAAACTGATTCGCAAGAGCATTGGCCTCATCTGAATTTCTTTCAGACTTATTAGCGTGATTTCCACTGCAAAGAATAAGTGTCTTGCCAGCATCCACAAGCTCTTGACCGTAAGGTTTCATGAGCAAGGCAAAAAGTCTCTGTTGATCTGAAGTATTATGAATTGTTATTGCCCTCAAATTCTCCATGGCTTTCTCTGAAATCTTATAAGCTCTCTGCTCAGGATTTATTGTCTTGTCTGCAAGGATAGGTTCAATCACTGCCTGCCTAAATTTCTCCGGCACTAATCCTAGATACCTGGCAGGACTGCTAAATGTTCTTTCCATTGTTCCATGTCCTATCTCATCCCATGAGGCAATATCGGGTAACCCATGCTCTCTTTGGTATATCTGACAAGCTCTGATAAGTTGATCCTTAGAATACTTACCAATTGCATCTGGTGCTCCTAGATGTAAGTCGCCCTTTGCTTCAATTTTTTTCCATTCTATTTTCACATCTTCTTTCCTAGACTTTATCAAATCCATGAGTTTTTTCTTTTCATCCATAGATTTACTTGTCTTCAAAGCATTTCTATAAACTGCAATTTCCTCTGCAATTGTTCCAAATTTGGCAAGAACGGTCGTGTCCATGTAAATAAACTTATTGACCAAATCTCTGTCTTCTACGTGCACAACTGCCCCAGAGGCATATGGGCCATTCTGGAATCTCTTAGTATCCCAATTACTAAAGTTATGACTTACCAACCATTCCAATCTTTCGACAGACTGCATCGTTGGCAGATTAATCATGTAAAGTACTTTCTGTCCTTCTGTAAACTGTACTTCATGCTCTCCTAGTGTCTCAGAATCTTTAAACCAAGGCATGGCTCTAAATCCTCCACCATTGTGCCCTCCAAGGAGAATTATGTCTGGCCTGTTGTCTACACCCATATTTTCTCTGAGTTTATGCAATACCGTATTGCGGAAATTACTTTCCATTTTTGCATCTCTTATTGCCCTAGGAGTTACCGCATCAGAATATATCGTTCTGATATTATGAATTAGTAGAATTTTCTTTTCACCATACTTTGCCTCTTCCATTTCTACTTCCGTCTTTATATTTTCACCAGTACCTATATCTACGATTCCAGTATCTACGCTTACAAGTTTCCTGGATGACACATGGACATGTAAATTCTTAGCTTGAGGAATGTTCCATTCATAGAATTTATGGGTATACAGATTCTTGGCAATGTTCCAAGCAACTTCTGCTTCATCGGACTGTACCGGGTACTGTCTAGTAAACCAAGTTATAGATTCCCTTCGCGTCTCGAGCAATCTTTCAACCCAACTTATAGAATTTTCAATATCCTTTAGTTTGCCCTCTAATCCTTCCTGTTCTTTTTGTATTTCTACTCCTCTCTGGCTTATTCTCTTACTTCTCTCATCCATCTTTTTCACTAATTTTGCAGAGTCATCTGCTACCCTACCCAAAGAAGTATAAAAACGGCGTGCGCTCGTATTCACCAAGGATCCCAAGTCTTCTTCTTCCATCTCAAATTCAGGAGGAATATCCGCAGAACGAACAGCAAACCCTTTCTTGAACTCCCCATCTAATCTTTTCTGATAATCTACTTTGCTTTCGCTTGGATTTTTAGTTAACACCTCTCTATGCTGATATAATTCCGCTTCTACTCCTTCGAGCATCGATTCAACATATAATTGAATTCGTTTAGCATTAATTTCTTCCTTATCTTCTTTTATTTTTGCTTTCTTTTCCTTAGACCATCCGGCAATTATTGTATCTTTTATATGATCCATATTCTTTCTGTCCTGTTCCCCCTGCTGAATTCTTAGCACCGTATCGTCCCCAAATGCACCCATGAGAGTACTCACCTGTTCTTCTGCAACACCAAATGCATCCGTCAGATCTCTAATCTTCCTACGTCCACTATTGTTAACATGTTTAGCATAGAAATCTTCTAGATATGAACTTTCCATCGAACGAACCTTATTGTCCAACATTACTTCAGAATATGTTTTGGGCTCTCCAGGTTTTCTTTTCACATGTCCCAAGAAATTCAAAGCAGTCAAATAACTCTTCGATGCGTATGGGGGAACATGAGGAATAACTCCTCCCTGAATGACTACCTGTTGAATTACCTTATTCAACCCATTTGCTTCCAAAGCAATTCTCAAACCTTTCATAACTTTTTCATGATCGAACGCCTTAGTTCCAAATCCAGGTTCAGATAAATACAGTGCACCATATGTTACTTCCCTCTTCTGAGCTTCTTCGAACTCTTCCCTAGTTCTCATCTTTTGCACACTCAGCTCAAGAGTTTCCGGAGACAGAGAATACCTAACTTCTCGCTCATTTCCTTTTTTTTCAGACTGAGCAAATAAATCTATTCCTTCAACTTTTTTCAAAGAACCAATAATTCTTTTTACAACACTGTCGGATGAAATTTTCAGATGTTTTTTTATTTCTCCAACGGTGGGAGCATTTTCCACATCATGAGATCTTGTCCTCAAAAATTCAAATAACCTAAACTGATCAGAATCTAAACGTACTATCTCACTCCCTCGTTCTTCTTCCATTTTAAATGAAGATAATCTCCAGTTTATAAACACTATTGTGATAAAATAGAGATAACAAAAAATAACCATTTCAATCTAAAATAAATGAAAAAACAAATAAAATCGAAAGAAATTGGAAAATAATATTGTGGCAATTATTAGAAGTTAGAAAAATACAGTCAAATATAGTAATGATAAATATAACGGAGAGAATAGGAAATCTTTAAATAAGGCAATTACCTAAAAGTAATATGAAAAAGGGGAAATCGACGGTGAAAGTCAAGAAGACCAGTAAGCCTTCCAAGAAAGCTATATCTAAGAAGGAAGGTTCTAAATTTCATAATGTGGAAAAGGATGAATTCATAAAAACAGGCGTTAAAGGATTCGATGCCCTCTTTGAAAAAGGATATGGAATTCCAAATGGTGCGGCTGTTCTAGTTGAAGGTGGTCCAGGTTCTGGAAAGACTTTATTCTGTTTGACATCTTTGATAGCAATGATTAGAGAAGGTAAAAAAGGATTGTACATGAGTTTTGAAGAACCTGAAGATAGGCTAAAGGAGCACATGAAGCACTTCGGATGGGATGCTCAGGCTTATATTGATAAGGGGCTTTTAAGATTAAAGAGATTTGATGCCATCGATGTTGCAAGAAGCGTTGAGGCACTATTGAGCGCAGCTAAGAAAGAGCTTCTTATAGAAATAGATCCGGTTTTCTTCCCTGCAGACTTCAAACCAGACTTTGTGGTAATTGACTCTTTGACGTCCATTGCTTCTGCATTCTCAGGTCATGAAAGTAGATTCAGAATTTATATGGAACAGTTATTCAGATATCTAGAAAAGAATAATATCACCAACT
>JBAXMY010000004.1:0-23667 GCA_037134055.1 archaeon | reverse complement strand
GACTGACTTGATCTGCTCTGGATAGAAAGCAACTATCTGTGTGGAGCCGTTCCACCCTGTCTTACGAATGTCGTCTTTGTAGCTCGCATAGATTGCCCCATCATATCCCATCGCCTTGTATTTCTCGATACGCCAATCAGCCGCAGCATTCTCGATTTGCGCGGAGTTCAGATAGATTGGGTTCTTGATACTGAGATACACCGGGAGCACGCGCCCTTGATCCCTGATGCCAATGTCCCGAATGAACGAGTAATTCACATCCGGAGTGAAATAAAATCCGTCGTTGGTTGGACGCACTTCTGTTCTGTGTTCGATTTTGGTGAACGCAGCCAGCCTCTTCAGGTCGTTCAAATGCCTCTGAGTGTCAACGTCCTTGCTGTCATACTTATCCGCGTCGGCTTGGCGCATCTTCAATGCTGCCTGCGGTCCCATAACTGAAGCGTCAGATACTGCCCCGTAGTGATACGCTTCCGGCATTCCTTTTCGGTCGTCTCCCATGTCCCAAGAGTTCGCCTCTTTTACCTCTGTGCCGTCCGCGTAGTAAACGGTTTGTGGCTGGTGTGACTGAAACACGCTGAAATCGTCTGCGCCTGTCCCGTGATAGACAACCAACGGATTCCCATCAGGGTCAACTATCTTGCTCCCGGCGAACCACGCCTTGAACGCTGGCGAGTTTGGACCGGAAGCGAACCTGCCATCGGCTTCACGGGGATGCTTTGATTCATCGAACTCATTACCAAGATGCTCTTCGCGTGGAATCAGTGGAGACTTTCGGTGAAAATATTCCAGCTCTTCGTCCATGCCGAGCTTTGGATTCAGTTTCGCGTGCTCTGAGATTGGTAGCCACCCGCTGCCATCGAACACTTCGATGTGCTCTGGCGGGATTGACCCTTTCACCATGTACGCCGCCGCCGTGCTGTCGCGGCTGCCTTCGGTGTCAGTCTCCATTGCCGCTGGCTTCTTGATGCGCAGAACCACGGGCACAAGCTTGCTCTTGAATGGATCATCCGCCGCATCCTCTGCCCACTGCTCCGCCCGCATGTGCCAGAAGCCGAGCCCTTCCTTGTCACTCAGGAACACTTTCCCGTGCGCGTAGCCGTCCAGTGACTTACCCCCGATGCTGCGCTTCCGGTCCGGAGTAAGTCCGTTCTTTGCAATGCTGTCCAGCCTGCCGTTGTAAGTAACATGATAAGTGCTCTCGCCGACGTGGCAGGTCTTGTCGCTGCTGATGTAAGACTCACCGCACGGAACGCCGTCTTCATCGGCAACCCACTTGGCTCCGGTCAGTATTCCTTCGTTTCCAATGTCTTCGTCGTCTTTTGACCAAGTGCCACGGTTGAAGACTGATTTGATTTGCGACGGATGGAAGGCTATCCACGTCCGAACGCGTTGCCCTTCCTGCTCATCCCCATTCTCATAAAGAACACCGTCATATCCCTTTTCTTCCAGCTTATCTCTGAGCGCAGTCCCGATCTTGTATCTCTTGCTTGTTGGCATTGCTGCAATCTCAGACCAAGTATGCCCAGTGAGTGCCGCAATCTCTTCCTCTCGCAAAGGACGGTTGTCGTCTTTCAGTTTTCCAAGCTTATGCATCGCTTCGTCTCGCCGGGCAGACGCTGCTGTATATTCATCGGAGCGCTTCATTGCGCTTCTGAACTCTTCCGAATCGAGTCCGTGTGTCTGGATAATCTTCAGCAATGCGTCTGGATTTACCGCCCGGCTTCTTTCCTCCCGGTCCTTCCTTTCAGCATCGTTGAACTCTTTGTCAGCCTTTGACAGTTCGGCTTCCAGCTCCGCCTTCAACTTAGGGGGCACGATTCCGTCCCCGATCATAAGTGGCTTCTTGATCGAAAGGTAAACCGGGAACACTCCGCCACTGCCTGCCTTGTAAAGCCCGCTGGCAAACAGTGACGCTGTAAAACTGGACTCACTAAAATGAGAACCAAGCGACGTGTTGAAATCGGCAGTTGTTCGGCTCGCCTTAGATCCTGTGCCAGACGTGTTGAACTTGCTGAAGTTCGGGCTTGGCGTACCGTGATAGACAACAATCGGATGCCCTTCGGCGTCAGTCACCTTGCTACCTTCAAACCAATCCTTGAACGCTGGGGAATTCACTCCGGAAGCGAATCGCCCATCGGACTCGCGCGGATGCTTCGCTTCATCGAACTCGTTGGAAATGTCTTCGCTCTCCTTAGACCATGTTCCCCGGTTGAAGATTGACTTCACTTGCGACGAATGGAACGCGATGTAAGAGTCTCCGCCGCCCTCAAATTTATTGCGATAGACAATGCCATCGTAACCAGCTTTCTCAATCGCATCCATAATCATGCGATTCTGACGCTTGAACTGGTCTATGTAGTTGTGCCCCATGTCTGCGCTCACATAGCGGTAATCCGCCTTGTCATAAGTGATTCCGTGCTTCTTCAGCGCCGGGCGCATTTGATCGTCAGTCCACCGCTCTAAGTCGGGCAACCTTAACGGGCGTTTGATTGAAAGCACAACCGGGAAGATCCTGTTTGAAATAGAGCCTTCCCCGTCTTCATCGTCAAACGCAGTGACGGGGACGCTCCCCATGTCAGCCGCTGCGAACTGGCTTGCCGCCGACAGGCTTCCAAAATGCGCGCCAAGGTCACTCCCGCCAACCGTGTCGAACTCTCCGAAGTTCTGCGGATGCCACGTCCCGTGGAACATGATCTTTGGACTGCCGTCCCTGTTCTTTACCTTGCTCCCTGCGAACCACGCCTTGAATTCCGGGCTCTTGAATACTCCGCGCGTGTCCGTGAAGCGTCCGGCCCTGTCGCGGGGATGTTCGCCTTCGTCAAACTCATTCCACGCGAAATGCACGCCTTGAAGCTCGCAAGGCTCGTTAGATATGCTCTTACTCTTCGGGCTGAACTTACCGTTGTTCCCGTAAGCACTCTTCACCTGCTCCGATTCAAACGGAATCCACACGTCATGCTTTGCCCCACCACCCTTTCCGCCAGTGTCATTGATCCCATCATAGCCATAAGCCTTCAGAGTCTTTGTAACCCAGTCCGGGATACTGGTCCAAACCGTACCGGCAGAAACCTTGCTCTCGCTATTAAGTATGGTAATCCATTCCTTTGGATCTCTGGTCCACTTTGCCCATTGGTCAGGACCGTAGTCGTTCTTCGGCTTGCGTTGACGCATCGCAACCTTTTCGAGTGAGTCCATCACATCCTTTGGGATGTTGTCCGTGTCCAAAGGATGCTGAATCGACAGATACACCGGAATGACTGCCGGATAAGTTGCGTTCGGATCATCCAGACGCGCGCCCTTCACTCCCATGTGGTGCAACACTTCAAGGAACTTCTCTTCCATGCCAAACAAGCTTCCACTGTTAAGCCAGATTTCCTTTGCCGCTTTCAGCGCATTGCCGCGTGACTGTTGCAGTTCAAATTCAACTCCGCGCCGGTCCATGATACTCTTGCCGCCAGCAATGATTGGAGCATCCGGCTCGCTTTCGTCCTCTTCCCTTCGCCCGATTGTGTAAAGACTCTCAGTGGCCAGCCGTCGCTGTTCGGGAGTCAGGAAGTACCAAGCCTGCTCAACGTTGGACTCTCCCTTTCCGTACGGGTTGGGAATCTTGAACCAGTCCGCATAGTCCTCCGGCATTTCCAGTGAGTTGTCGTGCTTGTTCGTGCTGTAGCTTGAAGCAATCTCCGGGTCTGTGGTGAAGAATGCCATCGGACCACTTGTCGCCCGTGACTTCAGAAACTTGTCCCCGATACGGTCCGGGCGCTGTGTGCCGTGATACACGACAAGGGGACGCCCTTTATCATCCAAAACCTTGGACTGCTTGAACCACGCCTTGAACGCTGGCGTGGCTGTCACTTGCATGAATCGCCCATCTTTCTCGCGGGGGTGTTTCGATTCATCGAACTCGTTCGCCTTCGCCGGGTCAGTCTCTACTCTGTTCCAACCAAACCCTTCCATCTGTTCATCCGCCTTGCTGTGTCGGCGAAGATACTTGCCACCCTTGTGCCAGAGCTTGCTGTCGTTGAAAACGGCATTGTTCTGCTCGATTGTCCGGAACGTGCTGTGATTGTCGCGCCGGTACTGCTGAGCTGCTTCTGCCGGTGTGCTGGCGGCACGCTGGTCCATGCTCTTCTTTTCGGATTCGTCCATCTCGGCACGGTAAGCCTGCGCGGCACGCTCTTTCTTGGCGATAGTCATCAGTCGTGACTGGTGAATGCCAAGCACTTTCTGTGCTGAAACAATTCCCTCTGGCTTCACTGTCCCGTCAGGATGTTCTACGTGGAACACATGGACGATCTCACGCCCGGTCCCCGTGGACTGTCCAGCGGTATCCCAGTCACTCACTCGTTTCTCAATGTCTTCCTGCTTCAACTCACTCCACACTGTCCCGATCTTAGAGCGCCACTCATACCCGACGATCTTCGCGCCAGTTGGCCCTACTACTGGCTTCGCGAGTTTCATCTTGGCCGGGACGTAACCGATTCCAACCTTGCGACATTCCTTGTCTGCTGAAATGAATCCATCGCCGCACGGGATGCCTGCGTTTGCGGCTTGTAGCGCGTCAATTCTTTGGAGATGTTCGCCGGATGGCACTACCGCTGAAACACTCCCCGAATCCTCTCCGTCGTTGCGGTAGAAATATCCGCGCTTTGCTCTTCCAGTTTTCCTCAACGCAGCCATCCTTGAATTTGCGCCACTGTCAGTTGTTGGACTCTGTGGAGTGTTTGTCATCTCACCGATAATCCTAACAGGGAATATTGACGGCTTCTCTGTCAGTGCCACAACACTCCTGTCCGAGTAAGTAGCGCTCCCATCAGGATAGTAGTCATCTTCCGGGGCATCTGAGTTGTACCCGGTCTGGTTGTATCCGCGAGGATCAAGCATTTTCAGCGTCTTCTTGCCAGCAAGCAGGGTCTTTCCGTATTCCCTTGTTCCATCCCACGTTCCGGTTGCCGGGATTCCGATTCTGGCTTCAAGAGCTTCCTTGGCAGCCTTGTAAGTGCCGATGTGGATTCCGTAGTGCTTCCCTTGTAAGTCTCCGGACGGGGAGCCGTGCCACATTACCGATGCGTCACCCTGCAAATCAGTGCCAACCCTGCATTGCTTCGTAGGGTCAATAAATGAGTCTCCGCACGGGATTCCAGCGTTTGCGGCTTCGCGCTTTGGCTGGCGAATCATCGCGTCACTTAGTTTCCCGTCTTCGTAACGGCTCCGCACGAATCCGTTGCGCTCATACCACTTAAACAACTGCGCTTTGGTCAGGATCTTCTGTGTCTCCCCCTCGTTGCGTTGCGGGTCAACGTCCAGAGTCATCTTGACACCAGCCTTGTCGGCTGCCTCTGTGAGTTCTTTCAGCGCTCGCGACGCCAGCCCCTTGCCGCTGAATCCCGGAGCGGTCTTAATGAACGCCAGACGCCATTCGTCCTGAAACGGTTTGAACTCAAGAGTTACTCCGCCCTCCTTGTAAGTGCGAACCATGAACCCATTGCCGAGATAGAAAAACTTGCTGGTGTCCCCTACCAGAGTCTCCCAAGACTTACGCGCTTTCGCTATGCCGTCTTCCTTGACTGGCTTCAGCTTGATCGTGACACCCTTTGCGCAAGTGTTCCCCGGCTGGAATCCACCCGAGCCAGTTCCGCAGTTCTCTTGCGTCCCGGCGTTGGCCAGCACTTCAACGATCTGCGCTTCTGTTACGTTTCCAGCAAACTCGAATTTCACGGTTCATCAGGGTCAAAGCCCAAAACAGCAATAACGTCCAACGGTGTTGGAATACTGTCGTCATCGTCGTCTGGTTCTGGTCCTAAGTCACCAAGAAAGTTGCGCCAGTCCAACGTCGGCTGTTCCTGCTCCGGTGTTTGTTCGGTTGTCGCACTCATATTGTTGCCGCCTTCCATACCTCGAAAACGTGAGGGTCAATGTAAGCCTTCAACGCCATCGCTGGCGTGTTGCCGAGAACCTTGCCGACTTTCTCGCCAATATCACGCACGGCTTTCTTGTACTGATCGAACGTCTTAGGGGCACGCGCAACCTTGCCGATTTCTTCCTCCGCCGTCTCTGTGCCCTTCAGTGTCCGGAAGTCCTTCGGCGTGAATCCGCCGCCGCCCAGCGTGTGCGTGTAGTCTTGAAGCTTGCCCGCCGACGTGGCGAACAGTGTCCCCTTGCGCCCGGCTGTCTCCGCGCGTTCAACGAGCATCTTGGCAACCTCTGGATCTTTCACGGGCAAACTCAGGTCAACGCCTTTCTTGCCAGTGAACTTCAGACGCACGGTCCCGTTGTCGCCCACCACAACATGCCGCCCCTGTAGCGTGGTGGCACCGTAAGCCTTTTTCGCCGCCTTAGTGTCGTTGTTACTGCCGGGACGGATGCCCATGCTCTGAATCACCTTGAGGCATGATGCCGACTCACTTGTGTTCTTGTCGCTGGACTTCATGTCCCTTTCAGTCTGTGAGAACACTTCCGACTTCACGGCTTTCAACTCAGTGATTCGTGCGAATTTGATGTTCTTCTGATGCTCCACAAACGCCGGAGTCTGCGTCTTCGCGATGCGCAACTTACTGTCCATCCCGACAGCCTGATATTTGCCACCGGGCTTGGGATTGGCGTATGCGTTCTTCCATGCCGGGGGAATCGCGGCGTCCTTCAAATGCTCTGGCAAGTCTTCCCCGGTCTTGGCCATTACCCATTTGCCGCCGACCATTTTGGTGACTTTCTCGCCTTTCTCAGTCACTTCCTTCGGCTGGTCCCCGACGCGGCGAATCGGTTCAAAGCCAAGCTTCAGTGCGAACGCTGCCGACTTGGCGAACTGCCCTTTTTCATCCCGCGAGTGCTTCGATTCGTCCCATTCAGGATCTTCGTTCGGGACTTCCAACCCGAAACGCAGACGCCCGGAGTCATCAGCTTCAATGACGATCTTGGCGTTTGGATTCTCCGCGCGCTCATGAACCGTCTCTGCCATGAATCTGGAAACCGATTCCTGCGCCCAGACGCGCGGGGGCGTTGCCGTGGCGTCCTTGCCCCACTCATAGCGCTCCCCGTCTTCCGATGCGCGATAACCCAGCGGCAGCTTCAGTCCCATGCTTCCGTATTTGTCGGCGGCAGACTTATTGACCGGGCCTCTTGCTCCGAACGCGGCTTCCAAGAAAGACCGGTGCGCACTCATCAGGTTTTCGTCGCCCTTCGCTTCAAACCCGAGCATGTCCGCATCAGCATAGCGGCTTTCCTTGAACGTAGGGAAGTCCATCAGCTCCGGCCCATCCTCTGGCGCTGTCTCTTCCCGGCTGCGCGTCCAGACGTAGTTATCCCCATCCGGCTCGTACCCGACCGGCATGGGCACTCCGTAGTAATCCGCCATGCGCTTCAGCACAGGCTTCCGTTCCGTCACCGCGACGGATATGTAAGACTTGTGTTGCGCCCCAAGCTGCCCAGTGTTGGACACTTCAAGCCCCAACACTGCCGGGTCAGACCATGCGCTTGCTTGGAACTCGTTGAAGTCCATCAGCTCCGGTGGCTTCCCGTCCGGGTCAACCTTGGCAATCAGGTTCGGGCTGGCTGCGGGCTCTCCGCTTCCATCGCTTCCCGAATCTGGATCTGATTCACCTTCCGGCGAGTCTGGCCCTTGTGGTACGCCATCGCCTTCCGGGCCTGATGGTGTCCCGTCGTCTCCGGGTCCGCTTCCGTCGTCGTCTCCCGGATCTTCGTCTTGTCCCATTTCGTCATAAGCTTGCTGCGCTTTCTCTTCCAAGTCCGGGTCGCTTTCGTCAACGCCCAGAAACCCTGCTACTTGCTTCCGTAGTGCGGCATTGTCTTCGTCGTCTTCCTCATTCGCCATCGGCTTCTTTTTCAGGAAGCGCTCCATTGCGAGCTTTGTGTAAGCCGAGTGGTGCGCTTCAGCAAGGTCCGTGTGCATCTTAGCGCCAGTCTTGTCGCCAGACACTTCCCGCGCCCGTGCCGCTGCATTGTGGGCATTCACTGCGGCAAAGTGTGTGTCCATCGTGTTCTGTGCCCAAGCCTTGCGCGTGGCTTCATGCGCCTCTTCCGATTGGCTCGTTGCGAACTTCGCGGGATTCGGCGGCACTGAAGTCATCAGCCCGGCGTGACACGTCTTACTGCCGCTGATAAAGCCTTCCCCGCACGCCTGCCCGCCATCATTCGCAAAGTGTTCGTCAAAGAAGAAGTAGGTAATCAAGTCCATCAATCCGACAGACTCATTGCCAGCGCTCTTGACCATTCGGCTGCTCAACAGAACCCTGCCGTTACGATCTTTGAACTCGAATCCAAGTGACTCCTTGAATCGGGCAGGGTCTGCCCCGTAAGTCTCGGCAAACTTACCGAACTGGCGTTGCCCGAAATCACCAACCTTGTGCAAGGCAGTCAGTAGCTTATCCTCGCGCAAGTCGATGGCAACATGGTCGTTTTCCCATCTCACTCGTTCGATGTTACCGCCCATCATGCCCAGCGTAAACTTGCCGGTCATCGGCCCGACTTCCTTGACCGCTTCGCCCAGCGCATCTTTCACCGGCTGTGGCAGCTTCGCCGCAGTCACGTTCGCCATCATTCGGCGCTGTGCCTCTGGCAAGTCGATTTCCTTCCGGGTCAGAGAACTTAGAACGGCAATGTTTGCCGGGGCATGCCGGAACAATGGCGGCAGTTTGTCACGTTGGAAGAGCCCAGTGTTATCAGCCACACGGACCGCGCTCCCGATGGCGTCTTCCCGCCAGTCAATCGTTGTTGCGTCGTGCGTGCGAATATCATGCTCGATCTCGTTGGCCGCGCGATTGCCAAGCGCAGACACGATCATCGGCCTCACGTTCGCGTTGTAAGACTCGGCAGACCAACGGGGGTGCCCTTCGTCCAGAAACGAGCGGCTTGGATTTGTGAGATAGCCGGAGTCGTGATACACGTTGGCAATCACGATTTGCAACTTATCCTGTGCCGTGTGCCCTCCCGGAATCACTTCAAGCATCTTAGTCGCCCGGTCAATGTTCCCGCCGATGTGACTGATACCATGATCCCCGAGCTGCCGACGCATGGCTTCCATCTCTTGGGCAATCAGTTCATCAGTTGCGTGCGCAACAAGCTTCGAGCTTGCCGCCTTGTCCACGCCAGCTTCATTCAGAAGAGCCCCGTAACTGTCCATGTGCTTGCCGATTCGCCCGGACGCGTACCGAGTAATATGATCGCTGGCCTGTGCCAACCGTGCCGCAGTGTCTTTCTTGTAGTCGCCAGTTGACTGTGGAGCTTCGCCCATCGGTGCCAGCAACTCCGCCTTGCGCGCCGGGATGCTGTGAGTCGCATCGGCCAATTCATCTCGTTTGGACTGCGGCATAGCCACCCATTCCTTAATGCGGTCCGGGACAGGCTTTGCCGTCCATTCCTTGCGGTCAAACCCGCTGGACGCCTTGGGCTTTGCAGTGTCAGACGAAGATCCCGAATCAGCACTTGCCCCGTCTCCCTTGGCGCAATCGTTGCCGGGTTGGAAGCCACCGGCTCCCGTGCCGCAGTTGTCGCCCTCATTCGCAGTGGCTTTGACTTTGATTCCGCGTTTGCTCGCTTCTTCTGCGCTTATAGTTTCGTGGATATAACCCGCTGCTTCTTTTAACTCCCCTGACTTTGAAAAATAGAAGTCTTTGAATGCAATATTAACTCCACCATTTTCTAGTGGATACACTTTGAATGGAATAGAGATATGCACCCCATGCCCGGTGTCTCTCCGCGCTAGGAAAGCTTTTCCGTTATACCGCATTGGGATTCTTTCGTGTGGCTTTGTAAGCATCCATCCAAGCTTGTTACTGAGTCCTGCGCGGACGAACTTCTGCAACCCGTCCACTGGTCCAGTCCCCTCGCTTGGGCCAAGCTTCTCTTTGTCATCGCTGGGCTGCTCTGTCTGGCCAACGTGACACGTCTTGTCGCTGCTGATGAAGCCGTCACCGCATGCCTGCCCGCCCTCGTTCCCTACATGCTTGCGAGCGTGCTTCTTCTTGCCGTCGTCTTTCTTGAATCGCCCTTCGCCAGCCTCTGGCCCGCCGCCCGATGGCTTCTTACTCCCCTTTGCCTTGGCCAGTGCCCTGTTGGCCACTATCGCGTAAGCCTTGCTCTCGCGTGGACGGTTCTCTGTCCGGGCCGATGCTGCCGCCGCAAAGTTCGCTTCCGCAACCTTGAACTGTGTCGCGCTGTTGTCGCTCGCCGCTGCCGCCTTGTTCGCCGCCAACACGTCCGCCTTGGCCTGCTTCAGTGGCCGGTCCCCTTTTTCACCAGCTAAGAACTTGTGGCTTTCCTGCATTGCCCGGTGTTCACGCATCGCCGTGAAATGCTCGCCAGCCATTTTCAGGTCGCCTCTGCGCTTGGCGTCTTCAAAGATCCGGCTGTGGGCGTCTCCGGCCAGCCGGTGTGCCTGTGACGCGTCAGAGTGCCCCTTCCCGGTTTCAATCGTGCCATCGCTGGCTTTGTGCGCTGTGGCGCTCAAGTCGTCAGCCTTGCCAGTCTGCGTCTGCACCTTGGCCGCAACGGCTTCTTGATCGGCTTTCGCCTTCACTTGGTTCTGCTCTTCGCTGATTTTGCGCGCAGTGTTCCGATGTTGCGCCGCCCAGTATCCGCGTTTTTCATCGCCCGGCCTGACTCCTTCATGAGCCTTCGCGGCAGCTTCATGATCCTCCGGGAGTCCGGACTCGAATGCTTTCTGACTGAGTTGCATCGCGCCACCGTGCCGCCGCGTCTCCCATCCTTTCAGCGCGCCGTCTGTCGTGCCCTCGTTCGCCCACGGGTAACATGCGTTACTGGCATAGTGCCGTTCGACTTCCGCGAGTAACCGCAACTCATTCGCAGCCTGCTCCGGCTTGTAGAGAACGAAATGATGTTGGCCGCGCCCAAGGATAACCGGCATTGCCCCCAGGTGAATCGCGCCCAACTTATCCGTTGCCCGACTCACTGTGTAACCGTTCTTTCTCAGGCTCGTTTCCAGAACCATCGAAGCCATCTCCGGGTCGTCGTGAGTGATTCGATGCAATCCCATTATGCCGTGCCCGGCAATCTGGACTGCGCTGCTGTGCTGATGTGTGCCGCCCACAGACTCCGCCGCTGCCTTGCCTGCCGATTCCCCGTCAATCGTCGGAATGTCTTGCGCTCCGAACTTACGAGTTATCCAACCCTTCACGGCTCCGGCAACTGTGCCTTCATTGGCCACCCCTTGGACCAGTGCCGTTGCCATCGTGTCTTCAAAGACTTGGGCGCTCTGCGGATTGCGATTGATCTGCTTCAGCATGCCCGGTAGCTGCGTCCGCAACACGCGCAACTTACCGATCATCTTGTCCATGTCCGATTCGTTGTAAGCATCCATCAGCGCGTCGGCAACCGGCTTGAAGCTCTTCGCTTTCAGCTTCGCAAGCTTGCGTGCCGCGTTGCCAACAAGCTCCCGCGTCTGAAGCCGTGAGTTGGCCAACAGTTCGCCCAGTGGCCCGCCAGAGTTGCCGAATGGTCCTTCGTCGTCACTAAGACTCGTGTCACTGTCGAACGGGTTCTCCGGGCTGCCGTCCTGTGGTGGCTGGTCCTCTCCGTTGTCCGGCATCTGCCCCTGTCCATCTTCAGGGGGCTGCTGTTCCCCGCCGCCGCCGAACTGCCCTTGTGGCTGTGGCGCGGTAAGTAGCTGTTCCTCCGGTCCGGGAATCGGGCGATTGTAGCGGGCTGCCGCACTGCTGACACTGATAGGAAATCCAGCCCCGACAAGGAACGTGTCCACTTGCACTTCCAATGCCGCGTTGCTCTTATCCGCTCCGCCAAGAGTGAAGTAAGCCAGCACTGGAACGTTCGGCCCGCGCGTGACTCGAATGATAAGCGGGTCCAACTGGAATCTGAAGTTGTTGGACGCCCAGAGCAAATCACCTTCCTTGACGTTGGTTGTCTCTCCCTGTTGCAGACTCGCGCCCTGCCCTTCCTGCCCGGCCCCGCTGCTGGTCGTGGATAAGTCCCCGCCACGCCACAAGGAAGTCTTCCGCTTTTCCATCGTTTCATTCAGCGTCTGACACGCCAATGGCCCCGCCGCCGCAGTCTGCAAAATCTCAACATCCTCTTCCTCTTTCGGGCCGAGTAAGATCGGGTTGTTGGGTCCGAGCCGAGCCAGCAAAGCCTGCATTGCCTTGTGCCGCTCGCTTTCAGCCGGGGCTTTCGTGTGCCCCTTCGTCAGTGGCTTGCCACGTTGCTCTGAGTAGTCCGCCCAATCGCGCATAGCAAACATGCCGTAGAGGTAGAGCACAGAACCCGCTTCCATGATTCCCGGCCCGACGCTTACCATCCAGCTCGCAATGTCCATCTTTTCCGCGTCAGCCATCGGGTTGTGAGTGTTCATCGGAACACCATCCCACGAAAAATCTTCCATCAGGAATCGAAGCTTCCCTGTGCGCGCCTCGAAGAACCATCCCGGAACGTGATTCAGGACCGCTGTCAGTCCACTCATATTCTGCCGCCAGAGAATTTCGTGGCAGCAATACTTCATCCCGACACCGTGCCGAACCATCTGCCCCACTGCCAACTCCACGCCACCAATCACGTCCCGGTCAATCGCAGAAGTGACGCGCAGGTTGGAATAAAAATGGTGAAGCGCATCTTTCTGTGCCACGGCTTCCGGTTCGTTTTCGTGCCCCTCCACAATCTGAATCGTCCAATCCTCCCGGCTTACATCCGACATGCGCTTTGGAACCACCGTCTGAAACGTTGGATCTCGCTGCATGATCTGTTCCATCGTGATTGCCATGTAACGCAGATACCCAGCGTTCCAATCACTCATGTACTGCACCAGCCGTTCTGGTGAAAGCCCCTTGATGGCGTTGAATCGGCTCCGGCGATACCGCTCCACACGGTCCGGAGACAGGACCGTTGTGTTGTGCAAGCCGCTGTAACTGCTCCCCGTCATCTGTACGTCCGCAACCTCAGTGAGCTTCTTTGGGGGAGCTGTGGGCACGACTCCGCCCGATGGAAGCGGACCGGTGGCGCTGTTGTCGCTCTGCGCAGTGGGGGGCGTCCCCGTGTTGACGGGCTCTTGACCTACAGTCGGCGCGGGCTTCTGTGTCGCGTTCCCGCCAGCGTCGTCTGCACTCTGGGGCAGTTTGTTAATGGGCATCGGCTTTGGTAGTTGCCCAAAGCCTTACGCTACATTTTCTCTACTGTCAAGGTTTCAGCTTCAGTCGCCCGTTCCCTTGATAGGATTCCGTTTGAAATACTGGCGAATATCGTCAGCCACGGTTTGCGGGTCGCATGAATTTCCTCCGGGCACGCACTCGCAAATCATTTCCTCCACATTTGCCACTGGTTGCTGGATTGTGTGCGGATTCACGACGGTCCGCGTGTCCCAAGCTGCAATCGCTTGATCTTTGGAATAACCCAGATTGTCCCAAGTGGAAATCCCGCACCCGTAA
Organism: archaeon; assembly: GCA_037134055.1. Lineage (GTDB taxonomy): Archaea > Nanobdellota > Nanobdellia > Pacearchaeales > GW2011-AR1 > JBAXMY01. The sequence continues at coordinate 10,264 of JBAXMY010000004.1, read as the reverse complement.
CAAATGACGCGCCAGCCGCCAGCATGCAACTGTTCAAGCACCGGCTGTGATTGAAACTTCAACTGGCCGCACATCTTGGGATGTTGCGGATGGAATTTCCCGCCGCAGAACGGGCACGGCTTCAGCGGCACGCTGTCCGGGTAAGAATCAAGCTTCACCGGATCTTCAATCTCGGCAATCGCACGCTTCAAATAAATTGCTTGATCCAGTGCCTCTTCGTAAGCGTGCTGAAGCCATTCTTTCAACGGAAGCGGGTTCTCCTTGACCGTCGTCCCATACTTCTTGGCTCCCATTGCCTGCCGACGCGCAATGTCGATGCACACTTCCGCCTCTGTGCCCGTTGGGAAAAGTTGCTCTGCGTTCATTTGGCTTTCGATTTTAATTCCTTCAACCGATCTTTCGTCAACCTGCCACCGTAAAGTTTGGCAGTTGGTTCCTGCTCCCCGCTGGTCCGGAACAGCATGTGCCACGCTTCACCCGTCGCACTCGGATTCATAATGGATTGCCAGAACTTGTGACTTGGCCAAGTTGCAATCAGCCACTCCCCATTCTCACTGCTCCACACCGGGCGCAATGCCGGACCGCTGTCACTGCCCCATCGCCGACCATACTTCGTGAACCACGCCAAAGCCTTTGGATGCAACTGACTCAGGCTCGCCTTGTGAGACTCACGCCACTCTTTTTCCAATCCCCTGTGCCATTCCTGCACCTTGCCCAACGCTTCACTGTTGCGATTGTGGAACGCTGTCCGGGCCACGGCAAGGTCGTGCGCCTTGCGTTGCACTTCCTCGCACGTCATCGGGTCAAGCAGTTCAGCAATCCTGCGTTTCGCTTCCCGAATATCCCGCCCGATCTCTGCTCTCGTTCTCATACTTCAACAAGTTCCTGCCCAACCGCATCCGCCACAGTCTCCGGCTCCGTTTTGGATTGCCGGGTTTTGTCCTTCAATTCGTCCAGCTTCCGAAAGCGTGTCTCACTGAAGCCGCGCTCCAATTTGGAACGGCTGTCTGCTTTGGGATTCACCAACCCCACAAGCAACAGACTCAGATCCCCCGTCTTGCAATCAGCTCGAATCCCAAGCCGGACTTCCCGCACGACGTAGGAAAACCCTTCCTTTGGGAGTGCCGTGTAAAGCTCTGCCACCTGTGGCTTGAATTTGTCGTCAATGCACACAACATGGTCCCCTTGTTCGATGTTGCTCATAAGATAAATCTTCAGCCCCGCGCTTTGTCACCCGTGCCGCCCTGACAAGGGAAGCTCGAATCCGTTACGAAGAGAAAACGGGAGTGATACCGCTTCCTCAAATGGTGTACCCGCTGGCCGGAACTGAAGAAATTCATAGGAACGATTTACCGCCGCACCGGGGACACTTGCAATCGTGAAAGATTGGGAAGAATCCGTTCTGGTACCCTACCAACATCCGCAACAGCCCAGTGCCACGACACTTGGGGCACTTGGGCTTACCTTTGCTGGGCGGGAGCCAGTTGCGCGGCCTTGCCATAACTCACTTTGGCCCGAAGATGGAATCGAACACTGATTGCGACGCATTCACTCGTTCCTCAATCGCATCCCGGTATCCGGCGTCGTGTGCGTGCCGCAGTAGCTCAAGAAAACTGTCCATTGTTATTGAGATACGGTCCGCGCGTTTCAGCTTCGGGTTCCGGGCCAGAGTTTTGGCGATGTATTCGTCGGCGCTCATGCCCTGCATTCGTCTTCGCACTCCACGCACGCTTCACGACGCTTTGCCTTAATGGCGATGAACTCAAGGATGGCGTGGCTCTTTGTTGCATTCAGGTCGCTAACCAGTGCGTCCAGCATCTTGCTGTTGGCGTTCATCGACACTTCCCAGACGATCTCATCCAGAGCCACGTCGAACGCCAAGGTGCAATGACTGCTGGTCCAACCCAGTTCACCACGCTCAAAGCCGAGCGCTTCCAGAATCTGCTCCCGCTCCGGTGGCGTGTTGCTGGCCTCGATGAATTTCTTCAGACCTTCATTCACACCCTGCAATATGGCCATTTTCTCCGACTTCACACAAAGATCCGATTGCAGAGTCTCAATCGTCTTTTCCAGTTGCGAGATGATGGCTGCGGTTGCTTGGTTATGAGTGACACGCTTGCGCGGCACTCCCGGCTTGTTGTTTGGTTTGCTCATAAATTACTTCGTCGCGTTTAACTGACGCTGGGTTCCTTCCCGGACACCGCTCCGCAGTTGCGGGTTCTTCTCGAGCCACGCTTCCCAGTGTCTCACATGTTCATCAATCAGTTCCTTCCGCGTGAAAACGTCCTTCGTCTTGCGCTGAAACACAAACACGAACTGGCCACCGATGCCAACTCCCGGATTGTAGGTCGTTCCTTTCAGCTCCCACCCATCTTGCCCGCGCATGTTCAGCTTCCACGCAATGGCTTCCTGCCCGTGGAAGTCGCTGCCCATCGCGGCGTCTTGAACCTCAACAAAGAACTCGAATCGGTTCGTCTCTTCTGCCGGGTTAGTCACTGTAATTTTCTCCGGCATGCGGTCCTTCAGTGCCGCAATGATTTCTGCGGCTGGCGTTGGCCTGCGTTGGCCTCTGATCCCATCAATCAGCGCAAGCGAAGCCACGATAACCGCGAGGATCAATCCGCCAATCAGGATTGCCGTCATGCCACTCTTCCAATCAATGTTTTTATTCATGTCCAGATCCTACCAGTTTATTTTTCAGTTCGCCAATTCTTTTTCTTTTATTTTGAAAGTAACTGCCCACACCCAAGGGTTCGCCACCCACGAACCATTTCCGTTTATGCTCTCCCAAAGCTGCGCGTATTCATCAGCAGGGTACACAACTGGCGTTCGCGTATCACTCACTTTCCACCCCTGCCCAAAACACCCTTCGGCAATCGCGTCATCGTGGCTGATGCTCTGCACCCGCTCCACTCGGATCTTTTCGATTTCCAAGTCAATGCGCGATGCCCATCGGGGCATATAGATGGACGATCTTACTTTACCCCTGTCCTCCACGGACCAGATACTTGGACCGTCTGCCAAGTAATCCACGGCAAGGCGGCTGGATTCGTTGTTACACTTCTTCAGCTCACTAGGCATCAGCCCATCGTACACAATTCCAACACGCCACGCCTCACGTACCCACATGTTATCACCGGGCACGCCATACTTACACTGAAGCCACACCATTGCCGGGTAACAGAGGCTAGCGGTCGTCTCTGAAATCATCTGCGCCGTCTGTGGCTGCGGGTCAATCACTCGCCGTGTCTGTGTCTTGAGTCCTGCGCGTATCAGCCGGACGTTCGGGCCTTGGAATATGATGGACGTGTCTTTCATCGGATTTCGATTGCTTCCAACGCGCGCATGGCACACACAACCAACCCTTGGATCTCTGTCTGTAATTCCGCGTGTCCGGGCATGTCGCTGGCAGACGGGATGCGTGACGCTACAAGCTCGCCAACAATCGCCACAAGTAACTGATCCCGCAACTTAGAGCCCTTCCGCTTCACCGGAGGCTCGGCTGGCGTCAGTGGCTCTTGTGTAACGAAGTCTGTCACTGCCTGCGCTGCGTACCCGGCAAGCCGCTGGTAAACCTGAACCAAATCAGCTCCCTTGGCAGTCTTCATGCCGGGCGGTAGCTTCTCACTGCTCCCGCTCGCAATCACCTTCAGCGTGTCCAGTGCCTGCAATAGTTGCGGGAGCCGTATCTGTGTGGCAATGCCACACACAACCTTGCTGTCGCCCTTGCCACCATGATCTTCCATTGCGTCGGCAACCATTGTGTCGGCTGTGGTGACGTAATTACTCGCCTCTACGGTTGGGATATTCACAGCTCGTTCTCCTTCCTTTGGATCTCTTCGGCAATCATGTTATCGTAAGCCTCGCCGACCGCAGAAAACACCTTTTGGGTAATCTCGTTAATTGGCAGACGCTTCGCAAATTCCTCATTGGCCAGCGCTCCGTTCAATGCCGCATAAAGCAGTTGCATCTTATCGTCTCTCTCAGTGGAAAGCGTAGCAGGCTGAATCGGCTCCGGCTGCGCCTTCGGCTCCACAGCCAAAATATCAAACGAGCGGATATGGTCAGAGCCGGGCCAGAATCGGTTGCACGCGACACACACAGCGCCGGAGTGTTCGTGCGGATTGAAGCTGATGGCGTTCATTGGCGCGGAAAAGAATCGGTTGCCAGACACTACTGATTGCCGACTCATTACCGGATAAATGAAATCCGGGCACCCGCAGGGGCATTTCTCTTTCATGGTTTTCTTGGTATCTCGTTTCGGTTGACTAACACTGCTTCAACAACCATGTCAACAAGTTGCTGCGCAGTCCAATTCTCTATCCAGCCCGGATTTGCAAACGCCCCCTGTAGAGCCGCCACGATCATCTTATGACTTAGTGGCTCCTTGTTCGGGTCGAACGGTTCCAGCTCTGTCAGTGGATTCAAAGACTTCTTCCAGATTTCTTCTGGATACTTACCGGCTACCGCTTTCGATCCCGGCATCGGCTTGTAACAACTCCCGCAGATAGCAAGTGGATGGATTGCTGGATTGTATGTCAGGTTTTCTTTGTGAGCGCTATACCGTCTGGCACTCGCGTCGAAATAGACAAACCACATGTAACCACACGAACAGGGGCCAGTGATTGCCCGCGCATCAGCCGAACCGGGCCACGGCTTACTGCACTTCAAGCACACAGCGCCGAAGTGTTTGGACGGGTCATAGAATCCCGACCATGTTTCAGAACTGTAAACACCTGTCGCTCTGTCCACGACATACTTGAACTCATTGGAGCCGCAAGGACACTTCGTCTTGGCGTTCATTTCAGCGTAAGCCGCATCCCAGATGTTCGCCTGCCCCTGCTTACAGCCGGTGTCGTGCGCTCGTCGTTTCAATTCGTCTTCGTTCATATCATTCCATCAAGTAAATAAACGTGTAACTGCCCATACACACCTTGCCGAGTTTGTTATTGTGCTTGCGTCGGATAAGTGCGCTGCCGTCCCCGTTCTTCGGGATACTGCCGCTGATACGCTTCTGGCACCAGCCGCACAGATGCTTTGGCTTCTTATTTGCTGGCATGCAAAAAGTGTCCGTTGGTTCCGATCTCGTAACTCCACACCCAACGCGGGAAGCCCGGTGCCCAGTTCCCGCCGAGTCCGATCCTGAATCGTTTTAGCGCGCCCATCTTTTCCAATGCCGCCAAATCCCTGCCCAGCGTCGCACACTTATTCGCGCCCCACGCGCAGGGGCGGAACGCAACGTGATTCGCGTCAACGTATGCATCCACGAACGGCACGTCCAAAACATCAGCGCGCCCGGTCTTCTGGATATGCTGGACAAGCCACCGCTGCCGGTCCCGCTTGTTCGCCATCGGCACGCTGCCGAGTGTCATCTCGCCTTTCACGCGGCGAATCCTCCGCCCGTGTCGGGTTGCTGCTCTGGCTTCTTTCCAAGACTGCGCAGACGCTGGACTGGGCGGCAAGCTCTGCCTTCAAATCGTCCGTCAGCTCCCACCCTAGCGCGTTCGCTAGTTCGATGTAAGCCATCGTCTCGGCTCGGATCTTCCCTTCCATCGGTTCGTCTTTCTGGAAAGTCTCCCAACCATCTTTCACGGTGACAGCAAGGCCGCACAACTGCACAAGGTTCGCTGCCTGAATGATTGCCGTCCACATGGCAACATGTTCCTTGCTGCCCGGTGCCAGTTGCGGGGCAATCTTGCGCACAACATCCGCCGCCAGTCTCCCGGCGAGCATGGCGCGCTCTTCAAACTTCGGTTTCGGTTTCATTTCCCAAATCCTACCATGCCCCCGACGCAGACGCCAATTTATTTTTGTTTTATTTCAGATCGTCAACGTCCGCCCTTGCCCGTATCCTGCCCCTTCGTCGTCGTGGTAGTTCTGCCCGTCAACGGTCCGCTCTGCCTGTTGCTTCGTCACCACTGCCACGCCACCGCTGGAAATCCTATCCTTGATGCATTTCAGTGCTCCCGTGAATGCGTCAACCGTGTCGTCGTGGTCCCCGTTCGGCAACGCTTCCGCCTCTGACAGAAACGCTTCAACGTTCGGACCATTCACAAGGCAGACGTTTCCCGCTTCTGCCGCCGCCGCCAGCGCTCCGGCGCGCAATGTCTTATCACCAACTGACGGCTCTGCTCTCACGTCATAGCCTACCAGAACATCCGTCTGATAGTTCGCAATCAGGTTCTTTGATCCTGCCCCCGGCTCTTGCTCGATTCGTATCATCGTGCCATAAGGGTCAAGCGCTGCGCATTGTTGGACTGTGTTCCGAATGGTTCGCTCTGTCGCCCGGAACCGTCGCAGGTTCACCAGATACCACACACCGTCAACCATCGTAACAAGCGCGCCCGTAGTCCAATCAGGGTCTGAAGACTTGGCGCTCTTCTCTGTGCCCGCAAGATCCCAGAAGCGCACGAACGGTTGCCCGGTTCGCCTTGGGTAGTCTTTGACGATCTTGAACCAATCCCGATGGAACATGCCACCCTCTACGTCCTTCGGGTCTTGCTGATACTGGGCACTGAATTCCCGGCTCCCGATTGTGTGCTTGATCTTCAGTAGCTTTTCCAGTGGCCAGCGCTCCGGCCACAGTGCCATGTCATCGTTGTCGATTGCGGGTAACTCAATCACTTCCCACTTTTCCGCGTGTTCATCGTCGCCCTCTACACACGAAAGCTTCTGCACGCGCGCAATCAAATCGTCAGGGTGCCACCGGGTTGCCGTGATAATGATTGCTGCGTTCTCTTTGATAAGATCGGAATCCTGTGCCGGGTAGAACACAGACCGAAACCAGTCATAGACCTTATCGCGAATCGTTGGACTCTGGGCATCCGAACGCCCCTTGAAAAAGTCATCTATGATCCCGATGCTGAATCCGCGCCCAGCCAATCCGCCGCCGACGCCCACGGCATAGTAACTGCCCCCCTGTGACGTTCCCCACTCATGCGCTGTCTGCCGGACAACGTTGACGGCTCTCTGTCCCTCTGTCTCTGGTCTGTGCGATACCTCTGGCCACAACGCATGAAACTTTTCACCCGCAAGCACGTCACGCGCCTTGCGTGAATGACTCACTGTTAGGTTCTCCGCATAACCACACTGCACGATCTTCAGCCGTGGCTTCCGGCCCAGAGCCCAGCAAGGGAACATCTGGGAAATCATCAGGCTCTTACCGTGCCGTCTAGGCATGCTGATAATGAGCCGTGTGCATTCTCCCCGCTCCACCCGTTCCAAAGCTTCCGCCATGATCCTGTGGGGACGCCCGATCTGATAATGGGGCATGACGAAACGACAGAAAGGAATCAGCCCCTCCCGCGCCTTGATCCTTGCCGCCATTTGATGGACGGCTTGTATCTCGCGCAGACTAGCGCTGTTGTTCGACATTGGAATCCGGGGCGGGAAGTTCTTTAGTGGCGAACACTTCCGGGGCTGCCTCTGTGTAGAAAGAAAGCATGTCCGGTGACAACGCGCCCCTATCCTTGGCCTGCGCAATGATTCGGAAAAGCTCTGCGTCTGGCAGCCGCTCCACATTCACTTCGACTTTGATCTCGCCTGCGTCCTTGGTTGTGGCGTTCACCGCAACCTGATTTCGCACGTTGACTTGCGCTGGTTCCCGGTACCGCTCTGGTAAGTGACTGCGCAACAGTGTGGCCAAAACTGTTGGGTAAACTTTCCAGCTCTCTTCCGTCACGATCTGCTCCCCGGTCTTCGGGTCTGTCCGGATTCGTCTCACTACCTTGTCGGAAGTCCGCATTCCGATCTTCCATGCCGTGCTTTCCAGCCGCTCTGCTGATTCCCTTTGCGCCGTCTCCCATTGCGCCCGGAACACTGCGCTGCGTCCCTTGTCCCGATACGCCACAGACCGCGATATGTTCGCCGCCTCGCACGCCATGACGACGCTGGGGTTCTTGTTTAGGGCTTTGATGAAGAGCTTCCGCCACGGCTTCTTGTCGCCGCAGACTACCGGCTGACCCTTAACTTGCTTGCGTGGTGTCCGAAGTGTCAGCACCCCATCAGGGTTTTTATTTTTCATGAGCCTACCCTAACCCATTGCTACTGCGCTGGCAAGCCCCGCTTACTTTTCGACTTCTTTGTAAGCAGAAAACAAAACACCCTGAGCCAATTCTTGTTCTATTCTTTCGCACGCTGTTTGGTAGTGTTTTGGATCTTTCTCAATCCCGATAAATTTCCTACCTGTTCGTATGCACGCAATGCATGTGCTGGCACTTCCGGCATACGGGTCTAGCACGGTCGCTCCTACCGGGACTTTTGCCATGTCCATACACCACGCCATCAATGATACCGGCTTTTGATTTGGATGACACTGTTTTGAGGCTATCGCCTTCATCCCGAAGTCGCGCTTGCAATAGACTCCATGCCCGCCTTTCATCCAAGCAATTTCAGCATCAGAAAGAAATGTTCCAAACGCGTGGTCGCTGCGCTTTATCCAAACGAGTGTTGTCCCAACCGGCAACCGTTGCCCGTAGTGATTGCTTCCCCATAACACGCAAATCGGGTATCCCAGCCACGGCTGCGGTTCAAAAGGCTGGTCGTCTCCGATTATCTTTTCACGCGTTGCCCCTCCGTTTCCGCGCTTTGCTTTACTTTCCTTCGCACCGCCAACAAAACGCTTTGAGTCGGCTGGCCAGTCCATGCCGTACGGAGGATCGCTGATTACAGCATCAGCTTCGATTGGCAGGCAGTCCAGACAGTCGGCATTTATCATCGTAACGTTCTGCCATTCCCTCTTAACCAACAGTCCACCCGGTATCACGTTAGTTGAATTCATTTTTATTCTCCATTACTCGCCGCACTTATTCTGTGCGTCCACAAAATACCGAAGCCGCCCAAGATCCCCCCTCTGTGTCGCCCTTTCGAAAGCCAGAGCCCAAAGCGCTTGCCCTTCATGCGTCTTGGTATCAGCAGAAGTAAGCCAGCCGCCCCGGAAGCAAATTTCGCATCTGGCCAGAATTCCCAGATTGAAGAAATCCACAATCAAACGGCGCATGTCCGCGTCAATGACTCCTATGCCGTCGCTCATTTTTTTTTATTTCCATGTTCGGCGAATAGGCTTCGCAGTCGCAGTGACGGTGTTTGCATGCGGTGTTTCCGCAGCGTTTCCACGATAGGTCTTGCCCGTGGCTGCTTTGGACGTGACCGCACTTGCACTTGTTCCTCGGGTTGCCGTGGTGTCTTACAATTCGCCGAACCAATCGGTCCAGCAAACCCGGCGATAGCGTCTTGGATTTCATCGCGGCGTTTTGGTTGCCGGGTCGCTGACCTCGGCGTCGTCTGAAATGAAAAAATACTTTTCGCAGTGCTCGCACGCGCAACGCCACCCCTTCACTGAGTTGTCGGAATTGTCTCCGGCTCTGAATGCTTCAGCACGCCACAGCCTCTTGGCAGGTTTCTGGCATTTGGGGCAGGGGGTTTCGTTCATGGTTACTTGTTGGGCCGTGTGCTCAGATTTGAGCGGAGCAGCTTTCGTGTAGATCTATCGCTTTCGCTGACGCATTGAGCGCTGATTACATTCAGCCATTTGATGATCCGCTGCCATCCAAATACGCAATGCCACCGGCGCGGCCCAACCAACCGGCTTGAGCCAACAGCCGACCGGCGTGTGGTTTTTCGTTTGGTCTTTGACATATCATCCTTTCGACTGTGGCTCTGCCGGATAAACGTTGTTTGGGAACGGTTGCCGTTTCCCGCACCGGTCGCACACGGTCAGATGTGTCATGACTGGCTTTCTTCCTCCGGGCATCCGCTCGGGTAGCTTGCGAAGCGTCCATGATCCTCCACAGACGCAGTGCTCTGGAATTCTAGGATCTGTGTCAGCTCTAATGAGTCCCTTCCAAGCACTTGACGCAATCCTTGCACCTTTGCACCTCTTCACGCCACGCTTCCCAAGTGGCGAATTCGTTGCTGCTCTCTATGTTCTTCAGCCGCGCCTTGGCCGTTTCGAGGTTGTAGCACACCACTGCCCTGCTGACTGTCGTTTGCTGCTTGCTGTCCATTCCCATCCTTAGAGCCGTCCGCCAGTCCCCTGTCCCGTCTTGGAAGTAGGCGAGTCCGCCTATGTTGAACCAGCTACCTCCCGCAGTGGGGACGATGCGCAGAAGCTTTTGACCGGGAGTTATCATTTTTGTCTCTTGTCCCCCAACCGGGGAGAATGGTTGCACGATCTCAAGTGCAAACGCAATCACTTTCTTTTGAAATGCTGATTCAGCAGGCTCGCCACTAGCTCCGCGCTACTGCGGTCCCTTGCGAATGCGCC
>JBAXMY010000003.1:0-24639 GCA_037134055.1 archaeon | reverse complement strand
ATGAGACCAAACATTGATCCAGACTTCTGGTACAAGAGAGCAGCATCAATTCTAAGACAGTTATATATTTACAAACTAGTTGGCGTTGGTAAACTAAGGTCAAGATACGGAAGCAGGAAGAAGAGAGGAATGGAACCAGCAGTATTTAGAAAATCTGGTGGAAAGATAATCAGAGTTTTGCTCCAGCAATCAGAAGCAGCTGGTTTCGTTGAAAAATTTAAGGCAAAGAAAGCTGGCCGACAGTTGACTCAAAAAGGAAAAGACTTCCTGGAGAGTTTTGCAAAATGAGAGAAATACAACAAAAGAAAGTTAAGTTAGCAGTTCACACAAGAAGAACAAAGTGGGCTCCATTCTGGGCAGTAATAAGAAAGCATGGCCAGGGAAAGAGAGTTCATCCTTCTCAGATTACCAAGCAAAGAAGACATTGGAGAAGAACCAAATTAAGATTAAAACCTGTAAGGAGAGGTAGAAATCATCTAGGATAAAATGGCAGACAATAAACCTTTAGAAAGAGAATATATCATTAATCTTAGACGTCAGCTTTTGCTAGTTCCGATCTATGAACGTTCTGGCAGAGCAATTAAGGCAATAAAGAAATTCATTGCAAGGCACATGAAAGTACCAGAGAGAGATTTGAGCAAGGTTAGATTGGATGTCAGATTCAACAATGAAGTATGGTATAGGGGAAGAGCAAGTCCTCCAACTAAAGTCAAAGTAAAAGCAACAAGAGAAGGAGATATAGTCAGAGTAACCTTTGCCGATACTCCAGCTCATGTTAAATTTGACATAGCAAAGCATGAAAGAAGACATCAAAAATCAGATTCCAAGAAGGAAGTTCCAAAGGAACAACCAAAGGAAGAAAAAACAGCAGAGCAGAAAAAGGATGAAGAAGAAAAAGGAAAGTCCACAGCAGAAGCAAATGTAAAAATCGCAGAATCAGCATCAAAGGCTCAGAAGCATACAACCAAGGTTGACAAGGCACAGCATCCTCAGAGAATGGCCCTTCAGAAGTAATCTTATCTCTTCTTAAATTACTATCTTAAAACTTCAAATGCAATATATTCTCTTTGACTTCCTAAAAGTTCGTTGATGTTACCCAATGCTTCCTTTAAAGATCGAGCTCTCGGTATAATTTTTTTATAACCAATTTTTCTAAGAATTCTTTGCAAATCTCCAGTTTCAACATGCCCAATTTTACCCCACAGACTTTTTCCATTGTATCCTTTTCTCAGTTCAACTTTTCTTCCAGAATAAACATAATCTCGTGTATAACCTCTACGCTTAGCACGTAATTCATATGTCTTATTGCCTTCTCTAAAATCTTCGAATGGCACAACATTCAGCGCTACAAAAAGTCTATCCATAAATCATCACAATGATTAAGGTTTTAAAGGATTATTGTTGTGATATATCATGAAAAAAGACAAGTATTTCAGGGAACGTGGCGGAACTGCTAAGATCATAAATGTAAACTGCATGAAATGCGGAAATCTCATATTTGTTTACCAAAAGGATGGTCCTGGCTGGTTGAAGCGATGTTATTTGAATAGAATTTTATGGCCTGAAGAATATTCAAAATTAATCAATGATAAAAATATAACTTTGCCTTCACAATTAAAAAATCTAGTGTGTGTATGTGGAAATGTTCTAGGTTCACCAATGCAGCACAAAGATAAACGGATAGCATTTCATCTCATAAGAGGTAAGTTTAAACGTTCAAATAACAAGTCAGGTGAATGGTCATGATAAACCTTGAATTAATACGTAAAGAAAAGCCCATCAAAGAGCTGTTAAATTTTTCCATAATTAACATAGATAAACCAACAGGCCCCACAAGCTTTACAGTCTCCCATTTTATTATGCACGCACTACAATTGAATAAAACTTCCCACTTCGGAACTCTCGATCCGATGGTTACCGGCGTTCTTCCAATAGCTCTAGGTAGAGCATGCAGACTCAACGAATATTTCATGCATCGAAATAAGACCTATGTGGGAATAATGCGTCTGCATAAAGAAATAAATCAAAAGGAATTGGATGAAACCATTAAAAAATTCATAGGAAAAATAAACCAACTTCCTCCAGTAAAAAGTAGAGTTAAGAGAGCAATTCGTGAACGTGAGATTTTTTCGTTTAATATTATAGAGGTTGATGGGAAGGATGTTCTCTTTGAGACAGAAGTACAAGCAGGAACCTACATCAGAAAGCTATGTGATGACATGGGAAAAGAAATTGGGGGAGCGCACATGCTCGAGCTTCGCAGAACAAAAGCAGGACTATTCGATGAGTCCAATGCAATCACCCTCTATGAATTCGAAAAAGCACTAATCGAATATGGAAAAGGCAACGACCTATCTCTGAGGAGTATTTTAACTCCTGCAGAAATAATAACTGAACTTCTTCCTTCAATTGAAGTCAAACAGGATGCAGTTAAGAAACTTCTCACCGGCAAACCCCTATTCTCAAACGACCTCCAAGGCAAATTCAATTTGGAAGAAGGAGACAAGTTTATCGTAATGCATAAAGACAGAATAATTGGATTTTATTCTGTAAAAGAAGAGGGAGATATAATCGCCAAACCAGAATTTGTGCTAAACTAGCCAGTCTAATTATTCAACTCTTTTGAAGAATATCTTTCTTATTTTTTCTTCAAATAAATAAAATATTAATAGGCAAACAAATACTCCTGCTAGAACAATTTCTATTCGATTGTAGATTTTCCAGACAAGGGAAACTCCAGTTCCAGCCAGATAGCCGAGTGAAACAATAACTCCTGCCCAAATTGCAACGACCGGCACGTTATAGAGTGCAAATCGATATATCCCAAACTTCTTTCTTCCTCCAAGATAAATATTATTTGCAGTTCTAACTCCATACATGAACTTGGATATTAGCATTGATCTAAAATGATTTTGGCCATAGGTTTTTTCCAGAGCGCTTGCAACTTTATAATATAATTTATTAGCTTTTTCCCATCTAATTGATGTTTTTTTGAGTCGCCTACCAATTTCAAACCACATAAAGTCTGTGATCATTGTTCCAACGAATGCAGAAGCAAAGACAAACCAAAGAGGAATGAATCCTCCCGATGAAAGCATGGCCAGAATGAATATTGCAGCCTCTCCAAGAAACGCTGCAGCTAGGAATGCAAAGAGATATGACTGCCCAACAAGACTTGCGATCCACATTGCCAAATCCATGGTACAAATAGTCCTTTCATATTTAAAAAGGCTTATAATCCCCTAATTTCTGATTATGGCATGAGAGAATTCCTATATTATTCGAGAACGGCACCAACGGCAGGTAATTACATTAAGGAAGATCTGCAGGATTCTGGTAGAATTGACATAGCAGTGCATACGGTAATTGCCGCATTTTTCCTTAGCCACAAAATAAGAACAGACGTCAAGCTTCATCTTCAGTTCGCCGGTCCTCCCGATCCGCAAAAGCACCTGGAGTTGAAACCAGTTACCGAAGGACAGACCGGAGTGGACAAAATATATCTGAGCAAGAAATTAGTTTCAGTCATTCTAAAAAAAATGTTATATAAATACAGGGAGGGAGAAAAGAAAGAAGTATTTCCAGGATACTGGATAGAGAAAAAAGGTTTCCTGGATGTTGTAAATGAGATGCATGACGCAGGAAGAAATCTATACATCCTGGATGGTGACGGTGAGGACATTCGTACAGCCGAAATAAAAGAAAATCCCATATTTATTCTTGGAGACCACATCGGACTTCCCGGGAAAGAGTTTAAACGACTAAAATCTCTCTGCAAACCCGTTTCCATCGGCAAAAGAACATACTTCGCATCACAAACCGTAGCCATAGTTAACAATGAATTGGACAGAAGAGAAGATTCAGGGCAACTATAGGGTGTTTAATATATAATAATGCAGGATAGTAATGATTAAAAAGCTTGTTTATATTAGTAATTTATGGCAAAAGGGGTATCAATCCAATTCAAATCATATGGGGAAACAGTTCCTAAACTTTTGAATTTTATAAAACTCGGTGAAGAGCTAAAACAGCATGACAAGATTGTTCTAAAGCCATTTATGCAAAATTCATTTTCAAAAAGTACTCCCGGTGGATTTGTTGAAGCAGTTCTGAAGTTTTGCATTGCCAATAAAAGACCAGAAGCAAAAATAATAATTGCAGAGGGTGCAAACGGAGAAGAAACCATGGACCTATTCGAAGAATCCGGTTTCAAGAAGCTTGCAGAGAGATATAATGTCAGCATAATGGATTTGAATACTTCAGAAACAGAAGAAATGAGAAATCCAGAATTTACAAAGTTTGATTCAATAATGTATCCTTCAATTCTAAACAATAGTTTTGTCATCTCCCTACCAATTCTAACGGAAGATCCAGAATTACAAGTCGTCACGTCAATGTCCAACATGATTGGCGCTTTCCCAAGTAAGCACTATAAGGGCTTTTTCACTCAAAAGAAGAAGAAACTAGAAAGCTGGCCTACAAAATTCTCAATTCATGACATAAATCTATGCAAAATGCCTAATCTTGCAGTCATAGATGCCTCAGAAAAGGGCGTAATCCTTGCAGGGAAGCCTCTTGACACCGACAAACAAGCAGTTAAGCTTCTAGGACACGATTGGACGAATGTAGAGTTCATAAGAATGTTAGATGAACGTCTTGCAGTTATGCCTTCATTGAGTGAGTCGGTCGAGCGGATTGTTCAGCAAACAGAATAATGAAAAAATCAATACGTCTCACAATTTCTGGTTCACTACACGAACATTTTTTCAAAGACTTTGTTCTTAAAAAAGCAAATGAAGTCGGAGTTAAAGGTTTCGTTAGAACAAAAGAGCCGAGCATAATCGAAGTATTTCTAGAGGGTCAGGACACAGAAGTGCAAATTGCCCTGGCATCAATAAAAGATGCTCCGAAATATGCCAGGATAAGGGAATTCAGCATCAAGGAAGAAAAATTCCAAGATTTTAAGGATTTCAAGATATTTAATTTCTAAGGCGTATAAAACTATTTAAATCAGGCTTTTTTAATAGAAACATGGGCAGACAAGAAGAGATGGTCTCAGAGAGACTTAAGAAAATTAGTGAGTTGCGAAAGCTAGGCATAAATCCATATCCAAATAGATATGATGTAAAGAATCATGCCTCGGACTTGCAATCAAAATATGCCAGCATCAAGGCAGAAGAAAAGACCAAGGACTCCGTCAAAGTAGCCGGTAGACTTCTAACCATTAGAGATCTTGGAAAGATTGCATTCGGAGTTCTAGAGGATGGTTCTGGAAAGATACAAATTCTTCTTCAAGATGGAGAGACGCCAGAAAAAGTGTTTGAATTTTTCAAAAAGTTTATAGATTCTGGAGATTTCATTGGCGTCGAAGGAATAGTCTTTAGAACAAAGCGTGGAGAACTCTCAGTACTTGTTAACAAGCTTACACTTCTAACGAAATCAGTTCTTCCAGTTCCTGAACAATTTTATGGCCTAAAGGATGAAGAAGAAAAGCTTAGAATGAGATACATAGATATAATTCTTAATCCTGCAGTCAAACAAATGTTTGTAAGAAAGAGTAAATTCTGGCAATCAATCAGGGACTTCCTGCTTTCAAAGGGATTTATGGAAGTTGAAACACCAGTCATAGAGACTACGCCGGGCGGAGCCGAAGCAAGACCTTTCATAACTCACCACAATGCCTTGGACTTCGCCGTATCACTCAGAATTTCTCCAGAACTTTGGTTGAAGAGACTTATGGTTGCTGGATATCCAAAAATATTCGAAATAGGAAGAATATTTAGAAATGAAGGAATGGATGCCGAACATCTTCAAGATTATACGCAAATGGAATTCTATTGGGCATATGCAGATTATAATGATGGCATGCGTTTCGTTGAAGAAATGTACAAGAAGGTTGCCCAGGACACGTTTGGCACACTCAAATTTAAAATAAAAGAATTTGACATCGATCTAGGAAAGAAATGGGAAGTGTACGATTACGTCGGTATAATCAAGAAGATGACTGACATTGACGTACTGAAGACAAACCTTTCCGAAGTAGAAGACAAATTGGCAGAACTCCAAGTTGAATATGATAAAAAAGGATTCAATCTTACGCGAGGAGTAGACAATCTCTGGAAACATTGCAGAAAAAAGATCGCAGGCCCGGGATTCTTGATAAATGTTCCAGTAATGATGGAACCCCTAGCAAAGAGAATGGAATCCAATCCGGAATTGGTTGAAAGGTTCCAAATTATTCTTGCAGGTTCAGAATTAGGAAAAGGCTTCAGTGAACTTAATGATCCCATAGACCAGCTTGGCAGATTTGATGAGCAAGCAAAACTCAGAGAGGCAGGAGATGAGGAAGCACAGATGAAGGATGACGATTTTGTTGAAGCACTTAAGTATGGAATGCCTCCAACCTGCGGCTTCGGAGTATCAGAAAGACTATTCTCATTCTTAGAAGGAAAACCAATCCGTGAAACGGTAATGTTCCCTTTGATGAAGCCTGCTCAGAAGCAAGATTCAAAGAAAGAGCAACCAAAGGAAGAAAAAATAGAACAGCCAGCAGAACAAAAGAAAGAAAAAAAGTCAAAACAATCCAAGGGAGGTAAAAAATGACTGATTTAATAATAAAAAGTAAAATAAAATCTGCCGTTCCTGATTTGAATGTCTCCAGTGATGTTCCAGAGGCACTAAATAAGAAAGTTCTTGCAATCCTGGATGAAGCTTCCAAGAGAGCCAAATTGAATGGCCGCCGTACTCTACAGGCAAAAGATTTATAATAAAATAAAAAATGTCTAATAAATCAAAGGGGTCGAATGCAGAACGTGAATTGGTAAAACTTTTTACTGAAAATTCCTGGAGAGCAGTGCGTGTCGCTGGCTCTGGCGTAAATGATGAATCTCCCTGCGACATAATCGCAGCAAAACTCGGTAGGGGTGGGCATACCATTGAAGCAAAGTCCAGCAAAAAGGATTCAATTTACATTACTAAACAGCAGATAGAAGATTTCGTTCTCTTTTCAAATATCCTCGGACTTGCTCCCGTTATAGCCGTCCGTTTCAATTACGAAGGATGGCTATTCATTCGTCCCGAAGAATTGCGAGATTCAGGAAAATCATGGGTAGTGTCAAAGAAATATGCAAAAGAGCAGGGCAGAAAATTCAGTCAATTCTTCGGAGATTAATCCTCTAGCTTCATCAGACATTGGCTAATTTAATAAAACATTAATATCTAGCAGTTCTATCTACACCCATCGGCAAGTTACCACCATAATAAAAGCTTCTAGGATCAGCCGGTCTTCTTTGCGCTTGCTCTTTCCAAGTTCGTTTTTGCTCTCTAACAATCCTTCGGTAGTCTCTCATATTATCTGCGTACAGTTCTCTGCCCCTATCCAGCCAAGCTTGATGATTTGGGCCATATAAACGCGCACTCAGCTGCCAATTTATCCTTTCCTGAGATCCTTTCCAATCAGTATTCAAAATTGTCTCAACCGCTCTTTCTTTCAAAGATTTAATCTTTCTTGCCACATTATTCTAATCTAAGATGATATTAAATACTTTTCTGGTGTCCAGAACATACATCTAACAATTGTTAGAAGAAGCTTCCAAAGCTATTGGTGGTCTCACCACTAAGAGTAACGGCACTAACAACAGCACTGCATTCATTTGGTCCTGGCTGGTTATCATACTTGTCCTTGCACTTTACATAATACACCTGAGAAGGCTTCCATTCTGCATACAAGTTAGTCTTCTTATCCAGGTTGGAGTATATCATTGCCGTGCCTTCCTCAAACTTGAAATTGCAGTCTTTCAATGAATAACTGCATTCGGCATCTTCATCGGTAACTATTTTCAATCCCTCCTGTTTGTACATTCTAGCTATGATTGGGGCGCTCTTGTCCACTTTGATTGTAAAGCTAGTCCTGTTCTCAGCAAAGTTTCCTCCAGAGTCTATGCATCTAAAGAAGTAATTGTAGTCTCCAGATGTTAAACTCAAACTCTGTTTGTGTGAATAGCTATCAGTTTCAAACATCGCAATGTAACTATCTCTGACTCCAGTTGTGGAGAACATACACTGTGCTTTTCCCTCATCTGCTCCATTCTCCGTCTTAACTATCAAATCTGTAGCAACGGTACTAGTACTTCCCGATATGGTTCCATTTGGTTGCACATCAATAATGGTCAATGGCTGAGATCCTCTCAACAATAACTCCTTGCTTTGAACCATTTCATTCCCAGCAGGATCTTTACATTTGAAGTAATACTGGTTGTCAGCTCTATCCTTTATTCCACTAATCTTTCCGACACATGTGTACAATAAATCTGAATTCAATTGTGTTATTCTTCCCGAGCAGACCATACTATTTTCCATATC
Organism: archaeon; assembly: GCA_037134055.1. Classification (GTDB taxonomy): domain Archaea; phylum Nanobdellota; class Nanobdellia; order Pacearchaeales; family GW2011-AR1; genus JBAXMY01. The sequence continues at coordinate 16,278 of JBAXMY010000003.1, read as the reverse complement.
CTTATACGCCTTGTTAGCCGTACTCCATTTGCACTGTGCTGGCTCATTCGTATACGCTTCCAGAGAAATATTATCAACTTTATATTGCACAGCACTTCCAGAATTTATTGAAAACGATTGGATAACTGGTGGTGTCGTATCGGGTCCTTTGTCTACGCAGAATGAGACAACGAATTCATCTCTATTGTAGTTTCCATTTGCGTCCTGGCATCTTATGTAGTATGCAAATGAACCATCATTTCTCAATATTGGTGCAGAGACATTCTGAAGCTGCTCTGGTCCTGGTAGATTGAATTTCTCCGTATGATTATATTCATAGAAATTGCTTCCTCCAAAGAAATATTGCATGTCATCAAATGCTGCAGTGTGATTCATATCTATCTTACACTGTGCAGGCTCATCTGTCTTTATTCCAAACTGCAAAGATGTAAATGCTGGCAAACACTTGCTATCTTTCTGAATTTTGAAGCCAAGCATTGGTGGTCTGACGGCAGTGTCTGCGGCATACTTCAATCCAGAAGGCGATAAAGCTCCATCCCAAAGTGTAATAACTGGACTCTTTACATCATTTCTTCCAACCCATGCACACATTTCCTGTTTTGAACCTGCATTGAGCAATGAACATGCCTGTCCAATTGCTTTGCATCTGTATTCAGAGCATGGTCTAAATGGATCCTTATTACATTCTTCACACTTCGCTCCACCAAGAGGTGCTTCCCAAGGCAAACACTCGAATTTGACAACCTTCTGGCTTATCTTTTTGTACATGAGCAAGAAAGTGAGTACTGCTGCAGCAATCCCTACTCCTGCTCCAATCATTGCAGCATTTTTCTTCAATCCTTCTCCGCCAAATTGTTTTATTGCTCCAATGGTTGCCTGTCCCGCAAATAATCCTACTCCCGCAGCTGCTGCCAATGGAGTTAGTATATTATCTTCTACTCCAAGTAGTTTACCAATTCCTATAATTCCAGTAGCAACTGATCCACCCCAGGTAACTCCGTCAGCAAGATGTCCCATGAACTGTCCATTCACCGGCATTCCAAACAAATGTCCAGTGTAATCGAGATCTGCAGTTGTTCCAAGCCATTGCCATTCTCCACCGTTAAGTTTATACTTATTTCCATCATAGGTAAATGTACCATCTTTATTTTTATCAACCACAAGTCCATCCTGATATATGGGAGTTGCCAAACCCTGTTTTTTATAATACTCAGTTCCTGCTTTATTTAACGTCTCACCGGTCAAATATTTTGGCTCCACCGTAGGTTTTGTAGCAGTTGGTGCAGGCGTAGGTGCTGGAGCTGCAGGAACAAAATTTGTCGGGGCAGGTAATACTGTGGGCTGACTTCTCATTGGAATATTAACATTTGTTCTTTGAAGATATGTTTTTCCAGCCGATTCTCCCAAACCTGCCAAAACATCTATCTTTGTTTGTGCGAGGTAGTCTGGAACACTAGCACCACTCCAATCTGAAGAGTCATACCCGTTGCCGTTTCCCACAACCTCCCACTGCCCATTATTAAATCTATAAGAATATCCTTCAGAAGTTATGATCTGTCCAGCAGCACTAACAACAGGCATCTGCCAGCCTAGGAGGATTGAGAAAGCAATGGACATACTTATCATTAAATATATTTGCGCAAGTGAAAGAACTTTTCTAGTTCTTTCTGTCCTTTTTTTCATTTCCCCATCCCCATTCTTTCCGTTTGTTTTTTTCATTTTCTATTTTCTATTTTAACTCGTTGCTCCAGTCGTTCCACCAAGTGGTGCTCCGAGCGTGCTTCCCAATCCAGTGCCTGCAGTCGTGCCACTCGTTGAACTAGCTGCAGGTGCCGCTGCCGAATCAACCGTTGTGACTTTATATCCTAGTCTATTTCCTTTGGTACCCAGCCAGTTAACATTAGGACCACAGTCGCCAAGATTCATACACAATTCAGACTTTTGTTTTACCCATGCGTCCGTTAGGCATTCACAATTTTCTTTGCATGTTTCCTTTCCAAATAATCCTTTCTGGAAGACTACAGTGCATTGAGTATTTGCTTGAGCACATATCTGCTTCGTCTGTTCGCCTTCCCAGAATTTCAATCCCGGAGGATTCTTCGGTAAGCAAGTTCCATTCTGTTCTTGAGTCTGACTCGTGTTTGTAATAGTTCCGAGTGTAACTCCCTCTCTCCACAAACAATCTCTCTTATCAGTATTACCGCAGTCTATTGCATCCGTCTGGGCAACACAATCTTGCCATCTATTTACTCTGCATGCTGCCTGGGAGAACGCACCGCCAGCGGTTCGAATTGTATCCTGAATGCATTCTTCCTGTCTATAGTCTGCACAAGGTTCAACTATTTCCTGACCGTTGACACAAACATGTTTGAAGAATCTACTTCCGACGCTGTTCTGTCCCTTTCCAGTATTTCCCGCATCATTCCATACACACCATGACTCTCCATGTTTTTTAGCCGTGCCGTCCTGTGTCTTCTTACAATTCAAGTCTGCACAAATATACTCTCCAACCGTTGCACTCGCACCAACACTCTTACTTGGTCTGCAATAACTTCCAAGAAGATAATTACAATTTCCACAAGAAGCAGAACCTGCATTTGCAGAACCGGCACCACAAACTTCACTCCTGTCTTTCATATTTGCCCAGTAATCTAGGAAATCCTTTCCAGCAGTATCCGCTCTACCAGGAGCCATTGCCGAATCATATATGTTAGCTACATTTCCACAGGTATCTAGGAAATAAACGCCGTCCTGTCCATCGGCACAGGTAGTTTGACTGCTAGGACCACATATTGTTCCAAGTTCGGGAGCCGAACATAGTTTATCCTTAAAGAATGTGCCACTTTCACTAGTTCCATTTGCATTTGCACTTGAAGTTTTTGCACATTCTCCTCTGCTGGTGATCCTGCAAGATTTTTGGAATTCTGATTCGTAGACGCATGCACCCTTTTCAGAATTTTGTGTCTGCAGAACGCATGAAACTTCATCGGTAATGTCTTTTCTATAATTCGTCTGCAATCCAAGTGCAGAAGAAAGATTTTTACATCGAACAAGAGAAACAAAAGCTGCCTGATCTCCAAGAAGACAACATCCCAACTCGCATTGTGGGGGAGAATTCACAGACCAGGTACCTTTCTTATTATTACATACCATCTGTGGCGTGTTATCAGTACATGTTCCATCATTTGCACCATAGCAAGTTCCAGGTTTACAGTAACTTGTGGAAACGCATGCCGTTGGAGCTTGTTTCACGCCGGAAGCACACTGACTAGCAACAACATCCTGACAATACAATCCAGAAGTTGTTCTCTCACAACATACGGTCACGTTCACTTCAGCAGAAACCATGCTCAAACTAGCAAGACTAATCAATAAAATTCCAAACATCAAAAGCATTATTTGTTTTTTTATTTTTATCATCTTAGTTGGTATCCGGGAGGCCATGACAGCCCTCGCGAAGCGAAGGTGAAACTCTCCTTTGTCACAACATCACTTATTTTATATATCTTCGTTCCATCAGATAACTTATTCTTTTCTATCATTATATTAGGATAGAATTGCATATACACCGTAGTTTCCGAATCTCCATAGACTGCTTCGAAATTAACTATGCTCTCAGCAATCGCCAAAACTGTGTAAATTTGGCTGTCCATTTGTACGTTAAATTGTTTAAATGTCTGACTCGTGTCTTTGGTAATTGTCATTGGTGCCTTTATATCAATATTTAATTTCTTAGGAGCGATTGACACACTCGACACAACTCCAGCACTCGAAACAGAGTACCCTTTTCTTTCATACTCTCTCTTTAAATTGTCTACACATGCAGAAACCTTATTTGTAATTAATTTTGATAATTCATTTTCAAAATTGGAACGCACGAATGGTTCCTGAACCACACATGGCTTATAAAATTCAGAGATGTAACAAAGATATGCAATCTTCTCATCTTTATAGGTAACAAATCCCGTAGGAGAAGCATATCCTCCTTGTTTTGCAAGAATAGCAATGTCCGATTGTATCTCTGGCGTAATGCAATCCTTCAAATAACTTTCAGGAGAAAATGCTTTGCCGCCAAATGAAATTATCTCTCTCTGATAAAGAAATATCCCAACAATTAGGATCACTAGAACTATGGCAATTATGATAAAAATTGCTACCTGTCCCCTCTTGTTTTTCATGTTATTCATTGTCTTATTTTATTTATAATTGTTGCTATCATTTTATTTGCCCCCTTTTCACAGCCATATTGCAACTTCCCGGCTCATTACCAAGATTATCAGTACACTTTATGTATGCGGCCCTTGCCGTATTCCAGGCAAAAGTGTGCAGAACATCAGAGCCAGTCATTTCCGTACTATTTGTAATATCAAAGTCGCACATTACCTGGGAAGCATAGCACGTTGCAGGCTCATCCGTAATTATAACAAGACTTCCACCCTGGTCGTACACTCTTGCTATGGATGGCGCAGAAGTATCAATCAATAGTTTGAACTTTGAAGTGTGCGTAGCAACATTTCCAGCAGCGTCTGTGCATTTAATCAAAAACTCCTTGTTTCCAGATGTGAACTGATCAAATACATTTTCGTGCACACTAGAAAGAGTATTATAGAACAAAATATCTTGATTTCCAATTACATAATAACACATAGCCGTTCCATCCACTCCTCCGGACGTGCGCACAACCATCTTCACAGTCGCCGGTTCAGTCTTATATTTTATAGTCTCATTCTCAGGAGTTACAGAATCGATTTGCAAGTTCCTGGAAGTGCGAGTCAAAGTTATCTTATAACTTTCACTATTAGAGTTACGCGCACTTTCATTCTCATCAGCAAGCCATGGCTGGTCCTTACATCTGACGTTGAACGTAGTTTTGTTAGCAATAATTGGTAAGTTTGCTATGCAAGGCCATCCCAACACCGTTCCCTCATAAATTCCATTATTGCATGCGAACGTCTTATTCTCTGATTTCATACTATCATAACTAGTATCATTATATCCCCAGATACACGTTGCGGGCTCATCGGTATAAATTGTCATGGTTCTATTTTTAGCATCATAAGGCAACCAATCAATACTAGGATTCCTGGACACTACAGAAGGAGGAGTGATATCATTCGATGGACGTACGCACATTCTTATATTATAAGATCGAGCATTCTGATTTCCTCGTTTGTCTACACATTTAATGAAGAAGCTTGCTTCTCCTCTTCTTTTTGGATCAATTCCAGGTACTCCAAGTTCATCCAAACTTGGAACCACATATGTAATGCTCTGGTTTCTCGTATACAATCCCGAACCAAATATTTCATCCATCATTTCGAATTTTTTCGTGGAGGTCGTATCAAATCTACACTGTCCTACTTCATTCAATGAAATTCCCAGATTAAGTCTTGTGAAAGATTGTATACATCCATCACCCACAAGGCTCTTAACCTTGACTCCAAGTTCAGTTGCTTCAGCGTATGGATATCTGTCACTTGTATTAGTATTCATTGGAGAAATTATAGGTGGTGTTGCGTCATTAGGATTTGAATCAATACATTCCACGACGTCCGTGCCCTCATTTATCAATTCACAAGTTTGTCCAAGTGAGTTACAAGTGTATGGAGAACAAGGCAATCCATCTTTCCCACAAAGATGACAATCTGATCCTCCGCTAGGTGGTTCCCAAGCATTACAACTGAATTTGAATGTGTGCTTGCAAACAGTTCCAGCTCCACCAAAGAAGTCAATAAGAAGTATTGCAATTACTGCAGCCATAATTACTCCGCCAGCAATTCCCATAATTGTGGCAAGTCCAGCAGCTGCCGCAAATCCAGCAGTACCACTTCCAACAGCTGCACCAATCAATCCTCCTCCAATTGCTCCAGCAGCCATAAGCCCCATTTGTTCAGCTTGAGTATAGCCTGCTCCAGTTCCACCAAGACTCATGAACATGCTCACAATTGCCATTCCAATTCCCGCACCCATCAATCCTCCAGAAAATGCAGCCATCGCTGGAGCCGTGGCACCAGTAGATGTCACTGCTTGTGCTGCAGGGGCAAATCCTTCTGTTCCCCCAGCAGCTGTGCCAAAAAAGCTTCCTTCGGCAATCGGTAGTGTGGCTCCAGTAATCGCTTCAGCACCAAACATTGCTGGAAACATCATCGGTAAAACCTTAGGTGCTAAATATCCTATGGCAGACATTCCAATTCCTGCCGCAGTTCCCATCATCTTAGTCATCATGTCCTGCTCTTCTTCCTGAGGTGCCTCTCCAAGTCCTGCAGGAATTCCTATCATTCCTCCATTGGCTCCGTTCAATCCAATGCCACCAGGTTCTGCAACTCTTCCAGGAATAGGAGTCTTATATGCAGCAAGTCCAGCCAGATATCCTCCAGACAAAGGTTTTTTCTGTTTTGTCTGACAACTTCCTCTTCCAGAAACTTTCTGTGTCTTTACAGATACTGCATAGGACTCGGACATTTTTCCAGCAGTATTTACCGATGCACCGCAATCACCAAAGCTCATACATAAATCATTCAATTCTTCCGTAAACTTTTCAGTTTCACATTCCTTATTTGCTTTATTCTGCCATCCACCGCCACCAAGAATACTTCTTTTGACCTCGACTGAAGTACAACTTAAATCTGCAGCAGAACATGAGGCATCTCCTCCAGCACCATTATACTCTAAGTCAAATCCTGGAGGATATTTTGGTGCGCACATATTAAATTTAAACTTGTCTCCAACATTAACCGTTTTTACGAAACAGTATGGATTTTGTGTGCATTTACTACTGTCAGAAAGGCTTCCAGTTTCTCTATCAACATCCTGCTGGTTTATATTAATACAAACTTGCCAAGGATTCATTCTACATGCTGCACTTGCAAATCCAGCTCCGTCAGCACTAGGATTATTCTGTTGCACACAAATCTCATTTCTATATTCTGCGCACGGTTCTATCTGCACATCTCCATTTATACATACCTTTCTAAAATGCCTACTTCCAGGAATATCAATAGATCTTCCCTTATCAACTCCAATTGCGCCCTGGTATACGCACCATGATTCTCCGTTCTTTCTCTCAACGCCGTTATCATTACAACTCAAATCACGGCACACGACGTCAGGAGCTTTGGAAGTATTTATTGCACCGGCCAGATATTCCGTCGCTGTCTTTTTACCACATTTACTTCCAATAAAGAAATTACAATTTCCACATGTTTGCTGATTGGCGAGGAAATTTCCTCCAATATCAAGGCTACAACTATTATTTTTCGACAAAACGGAACCATTATTGAAACTCTTTACCAAATTTGTGTCAAATATATTTTCTCTATTTCCACAACTGTCAAACCAGTACACTTCATCCTTTCCCTCTACGCAGTCAACATAATCTTGTGCTTTGCAATTTGTCTTCAAGTCCTTGGCAGAACACAAATATCCAGAATGGAATTCTGCACCCTTTGCCGCGCATGTACTTTTCGTAACATATTCACATGTCGTTTTTATTTCTCCATCGTAATCTTTCTCATAGACACATGCACCCTCTTCCTTACTCTTTGACAATCCCAAGCAAGAAATTTCAGTTAAATAATCTGGCTTGAAAATTGGAGTTATTCCCAGTACAGTACCTTGATTTTGGCATTGTTTCTTTGTAAAGAATTGTGTATCATCATTTAGCAAACAACATCCCTTCTGACATTCTACTGCCTCCTGTCCTTTATCATACCACTTTCCACCATTACTTGTGCATGTTGCCTTTGGAGAATTGAAAGAACAAGTTCCTTCTTTAGTATCAAAGCAAGTTCCAATCTTGCACTCCAATGTATTGGCTCTACTTGCTTGATAACATGTTCCATTACAATTTGCGGCACACAAGGCAACGGGATATTCCTGACATATGGCACCGTTTTTCGAAACTGCGCAAGTATTTACCGCTTCGGCAGAGACTAAATTCTTATCACTAAATACATATTTGGTCATAAATATGGCCAGTGCGTAACCTATTTGATCAATCATATTGTATTGAGAATCATTAACCGTTGGATAATCTGTCTGGTGAATCAAATAGCAGAATGCAAATATCTCAAGCATTAGCAAGCATATCTGCACACTCGCTTTAAAAATTTGCTTTTCTTTCTTTATATTTATTTTTCTAATTTCTGTTTTCATTTTATGGAACTGCCAGTCCGGCAGGCATTACGCACCCCCTTACAGCAAAATTCATTTCCTTACTTGTCTTCAAGTCAGTTAGAGTATATATTTTTGTTCCTTCTGAAAATGCAAATTTATTTATCTCATATCTCGGATAGAGCAGCATAAATCCAACATATTCATAGTAACAATATTTAGCTTCCTGATTTACTATATCTATGGCAACATTAGCCATATTATACACTGGGCTAATTACCTCAAGTTTTATCTCACTTAATCTTCTAGTGTCTCCCTTGTTGGTTATTTTCATTTCCCGATTTATTTTGTAGAATACTTTGTCTGGCGCCAATTGGGCAGTTATATTCATTTCCCCCATTTCTACCTGCATATTTCTTTTTTTCAGTTCACTCTCAAGTTGGTTAAAACAGTTTCCCACCTGTGTTTTTGTTTGACCAACGATCTCATTTTGTATTTCTCTAATAAGAATAGGATGCTGATTTACACATCCAAAGAAATATCCTTGGTTTTGACAAAGATAGGTAGATTTCACACCATTGTAAGATTTATAGCTGGCGGGATTTACAAATCCTCCCTGAAGAATTATTTTATCCAATGCAGTAGTAATGGAATCTCGCGCACACAGTTCCATATATGATTCGGGAGTGAAGTTATCTTTTGCAGTCAAGGAAGGTCCCTTGAGAAATAGTGTGAGTGAAACAATTCCCACCACAATCACTACTCCAATTATTACCCATATTGCCATCTGTCCATTATTTTTCATTATGGTTCTCCTCAAAAAATTTAATTGCTTCTTCTATAACGTGTGATTTATTTCTATACTTTCCATTTTTCATTAGCTTATCAAGAATTCTTGAAGTTTCCCCATCTATCGTTGCAGACACTCTTTCTTTCATGTAATACTGGATAATATCAAATATACTTTAAATTATCCGATAATACTTAGTATTACGATTATTTAAACCTATTCACTTAACTTTACCTTTGTAGAATTTAGAGGAGTGGAATTAAGATACCAGGTAGAGGTATAACCTCCAGCAGGCAATGAATTAGCCGGAATCGACTGAGCAGCAAAAATTCCTTCTCGAGTATATACGTGCCACTGTCGGTTACAATACTTTTTTACCACCTCTCCAGATTCATCATATAACCAAAAATTAAGATTTCCATTAATTTTTCCATCAATTCTAGCCGTAAAATAGAATGTTTCATTTGTTTTGAATTCTAAGCCTTCCTGCCAGCCAGTTATGCGTTTCGTTTCAGGATTCACCACTTTTCTACAGGCAGCATATCTTCCAATGACCTGGGTTTCAGCGTTTGTTTCATAGCCTTGGACAGAATCAACAGCATTTGTTTCTGCCTTTCCAAGCAGGCCTAGAACTCCCAGTCCAAATACTCCTGCGCATGCCATTTTCCTTCCAAAGTCCATATTTTTACCACAAGGGGTGCATTTTTAAGCATTCCTATATGTATAGAATTAAGCTGCCAATTCGTGCGTTTGCGAAGTTTCCTGGCCATCCAATGTCATTCTTCTAATCACTTTTCCCTTTCTTAGAGCATTCTCTCTTATCTTAACAGGATCCTTTTCACCCTTTGGCAACTCTACATCAGTTATATGCAAATCATGCTCTATAACTGCCTTCTTGCAGTCAGGAACGTCCCAGAGAAATGCAGCTTTCAAAGCAGGGAAAAGTCTTTCTTCCACTTCAAGTATGCAGAATCCGTCATCAATCTTTTCCTCATTCTTTCCAGGTTTAGGCAGTGCCTTCTTGGATTTTAGTATAATTCCGGCAGATTCGGCATCCAATAGGTAGGAATAAGCTCCAGGATAATCAGTCATCTTCTCATTCTGAATTTCATACACGAGAACTCCTGCCTTTTTCTTTCCAGATTTACCAGGAACAGCAGTTTTACTTAATACCTTTCCTGAAAATAATGTCACTCCATTTTCCTCTGCAAATCTAGCAAAATCACTCGCAAGTTCAAAGCTCCCCTTTAGCTTTATCTTTTTGCTTTTAGTTAGGGTTAATATAAACCTTCGATTATAGTTCCCCTTTCCAAATCTTGTGAAATATCTATGGCTATCTTCATCCCTTCTCTGTTCCATTACCTTTTTCAAAAACCCATCCATGACCTGTGGAGTAAAATTTGATTTATAAAGTTTTGTGATAACGTTTTATCTGCAAGGATGTTAAAGTTTATATATTCTCCAAAATACCATATAGCATGGAACTCAATGATAAAGATCTAAAAAAAATTGTAGTGATGATCATGATGGCACTAATAGCTATTTTGACATTCATGCTACTAGAACCAGTCATTCTTTCAGTCTTTGGAGGCCTTATCTTGGCATACATCTGCATGCCAATGTATAATAAATTAAATTCTTTCCTTAAGAGTAGAAATCTCTCTGCATCTCTAGTTGCAATCATTGTCATAGCCATCATAGTTATCCCTCTCTGGTTCATAATCCCCATAATGGTTGATCAAATATTCAGTCTTTTCCAATATTCTCAATCCCTTGATGTCCAAGGATTTATTAAAATACTATTCCCCAGTGCATCAAACCAATTTATTGTTCAAATAACTGTAGCAATAGCCTCTCTAATCAGCAAGGCAAGCGCAGCTTCTCTTAATTATTTGATAGACTTTTTCCTTAATATTCCCATGCTCTTCTTTAATCTATTCGTAATTTCAGCAGTATTCTTCACTGGTATGAAATACAGCGAATCTCTCAAGGCGTTTGCTTCAGAAGTTTCTCCATTTAATAAATCTAAAGAGAAGATAATTGTTTCAGAATTTGTAGGAGTTACAGATTCAGTCGTCTATGGACAGGTAGTTGTGGGAATACTTCAAGGAGTTTTGGCAGGTATCGGATTTATACTCTTCGGAATAAAGGGAGCTCTAGTTTGGACAATGATGGCCATATTTCTTTCTGTCCTTCCTCTGGGTCCAAGCATCATTTGGATTCCATTGAGCATAACCTTCTTTGTTGCCAATAAACCCGGACTTGGAATAGCATTCCTGCTATACAACATTCTAGTTGTTTCCCTATTTGACAATCTCATAAAGGCATATCTCATAGCTAAAAAGTCCACACTTTCTCCAGTAATTGCCCTGATAGGGATAATCGGAGGAATATTCGTATTTGGAATAATGGGAATAGTTCTAGGACCGCTAATTCTAGCCTATTTCATAACCTTCCTTAAAGCATACAGGGAAAAGACTTTCTCGTCATTATTTGCCGAGAATTAAAGATAATTAAAAAATTTGTGAAAAAGAGAATTAATGAAACTAAAACTAAAAACACTGAGGATTGGTGCAGGACGTCCAGTCATAGTTAGTGCCGAGTGCGTGGCAGAAAGATTAAATGTTAGGATAAATGATCGTCTTCTCGTTGCACACAAGGGAAGTAAAATAATTGCCACAGTGGACATTGCTCGAGGAATGCTAAAGAATAACGAACTTTCTCTTTCCGAAGAGGTCGTAAAATTCCTGAAGATACACTCTGGAGATTTGGTAGATGTCAGTCTTTCATTGGAACCAAGGAGCATTCGTCTCATTCAGAAAAAACTTAAGGGAGCAGAATTAACAAAAGAAGAAATACTTCAGATAATCATCGACATCGTATCAAACGCCCTTTCAGAGGCAGAAATTGCATACTTTGTTTCAGGCGTTTACGAGAAAGGTATGACTCTCAAGGAAACCATCGCTCTCACAGATGCAGTCTATAGAACTGGAGTAACTCTAAAATGGAAAAAGAAACCAATAGTGGACAAACATTCCATCGGCGGACTTGCTGGAAACAGAACAACACCCATAGTTGTTTCAATTTGTGCAGCTGCTGGAGTGATAATGCCAAAAACATCATCAAGGGCAATAACAAGTGCAGCAGGCACTGCCGATGTGGTTGAAACACTCGCGCAGGTAGACATATCTGCCAAAGAATTACAACATATTGTAAAAAAAGTTGGAGCTTGCCTTGCCTGGGGTGGTTCTCTAGGTCTCGCACCAGCAGATGATAAATTAATTCGAGTCGAACGTCTTCTTAATCTAGATCCAGAATCACAACTAATCGCTTCCATTCTTGCAAAAAAACTTTCCGTTGGAAGTACTCACGTTCTACTTGACATTCCCTTTGGCCCAGAAGCAAAGGTAACTTTGGCAGAAGGCCTTGCCCTCAAGCAAAAATTCCTAAAGGTCGCCTCACATTTTAAACTAAAGTTAAAAGTTATCTTAACAAGAGGAATCGAACCAATAGGCAATGGCATCGGCCCAGTTCTCGAAATGAATGATATCATTCGTGTGCTCAAACAAGAAAATTCTCCCAAGGACCTGGAAGAAAAATGTCTTTTCGTTGCAGGAGAACTGCTAGAATTTTCTGGCAAGTCCAAGAAAGGGAAGGGTAGAACACTTGCAAAATCCATTCTTCTCTCTGGTAGGGCATTCAAAAAATTTAAAGAAATAATCGAAGCCCAACATGGAAAAGTTCATTATCTGAAACCTGCTTCAAATTCCTATATATTCAGATCAAATAAATCTGGAAAAATAAAAAAGATAAATAATAAACTAATAAATTATCTAGGTCGAGTACTTGGTACTCCTGGAGATAAATCTTCTGGTATTTATTTACATAACCACATTGGAGCAGTCATAACGAAGGATGAACCTCTTCTAACAATATATGCCGAGTCCAAGAAGAAGCTAAAGGAAGCAAAACACTTCATAAAAGAGAATGGCATTATCTCTTTCTAGAACAAATAATTTTATATACTCTATTTTCATGTTTTTTTCATGGCTAGCAGAGAAAATTACCTAAATCAACTTGCCGATTATATTAAAAAGAATCTAAAGAGAGGATATACTCTAGATTCTCTAAGATGGGCTCTAGTTGGACAAGGTCATTCTAAGATGGAAGTGGATAAGGCAATGAAAATCGTTGAACAGGATTTGGCATCAGACGCTCCAGTTCTAGAGACACGACCAGAGATTAGGTATGAAATAATTGAACCAAAGCCAGAGCCAAAGAAACCATGGTATAAAAGAATTTTAGGTTTATAATCAAAATTCTTCTCTTCTCAAATATTGCAACAGCACACTTCTAACAGATTCAATTATAAATGGTCTTCTACCCCTAAGCAGTTCACCCATAAATTGTGCCGCCGGATCTGAGTGCAGGTTCAAATATTCGCGAACATAATCTCCCAGCCGCAGATTTCTATTTATCTTATCCTGATGATACTCTGGAAGTAAAAATTTACTCGAACAGCATGAACATTTATATCCTGTTTTATCAACAATGCTCGCATAGCAAAATATTTCATGCCTCTGTCTTGCAACTTCATGATATCCAACTTCAATTCCCATGGCAAAATCAGCCTCAACATTTAACTCCAAGGCATTTCTTGCTCTATTCAGAGAACCAGTCTTGGTTTCTTCGTCAGTCAATGGTTGATCTGATACACCGCTTGGCACGTCATTGGGAATAAATTTAGCATCCAATCCAATCTCAGCAAGAACTTCCTTCAAATATCCTATCTTTTGCTCTGACTCTGTTCCAATTGCAATCTTCAGTCTGTTCATAACAATCTTTAGAATCAAAGTTTAAATTTCTTTACCTGCAGGCATCAATTGCAGCTTCAACAATCTTGGAATCGACTTCCGTAGAATAGACACCACCAAAATCTTCCATCTTACCAATGGACAATGGCAGAGCGTATCTTGCTTTCCCATTTCTTGCTTTCTTATCGATCAAGGTCTGCTTCAATATTTCTTCATTGGACATTCCCAGAGGAATCTTTAATGGTAGTCCGGCAGCCACAATTAGTCTATTTTGCTCTTCCAACTGTTTTAATGGAAATTTCGTTATCTTGCTCGCAATTATCCCTTCAACAGCCATCCCAATGGCGACGCACTGTCCATGAGGTATCTTGTATTTGCCTATTTTTTCAATTGCATGCCCAATAGTATGCCCGTAATTTAAAATTTGTCTCAATCCTTTCTCATGCGCATCTAATTCAACAACTTCTCCCTTGAGCTCACAATTTCTTCTAGAAATTTCCAGAAGCACGTTCTCATCTCTCTTTAAAAGTTTACTAATATTTTTTTCAAGATATTTGAAGAAGACATAATCTCTTATCATCCCATGCTTTATTACTTCAGCAATTCCATTTATTAATTCATTTTGTGCGAGCGTTCTCAGAGTGGCAACATCAACAAATACTTCGGTTGGCTGACAGAATGTACCAATTAGATTTTTTCCTTCCTTCGTATCCACTCCCGTTTTTCCGCCAACTGCAGAGTCGGTCTGCGCAAGCAGAGTAGTAGGTATCTGCACAAATGGAATGCCTCGACCATAGATTGATGCGATAAACCCTGCCATATCTCCTACCAGACCCCCTCCAAGGGCAATAACCGCAGAATCTCGTGCATAACCTTTCCTAGCCATCTGTCCAATTACCTTTAAACAATTTTCAGCACTCTTATTCTCCTCACCGGCTGGCAAGACAAATATGTCGGACACAATCTTTGCACCATCCAAAATTTTTTTAAACCTATTTGCATGCAACTTCTCAACATTAGAGTCGGTGATAATTGCATACCTGGATGCAGGCATCTTTTTCCTTAAAGAGTCAGCAATGTCCAAGAAAACATCTATTCCAAAATAAATATCATATGATTCATCTATCTTTCCAGAAAGATTCAATCTTACTTTTTCTTTCTCAAACATGATAATATTACCTGTGCAAGTTATTTAAAATTATGTTTCAAAGGACTCTACCTTATCTCATACAATTCCAACAAGGCAGCCCACCCGTAGGGCATATATTTGGGAGGCCTTTTCAATTCTTTTCCATATTTCACAGCCATTTTTAAGAAATATTTTGCATGGAAGAATGCTTCCAACATGGGCCTAGTTATTTCATCCCAACGCAGATTATCTTCCAGCTTAAATTTTCTTCCAGTTGTTCCAGCTTTGTAAATTCTAAGAAATCTTTTGTCCCTTATCTTTTTCTTTTCATGGGGTGATATTTTTTCCAGCAGTTCATACACTCCTTTAGTATCGTCTTGGATATTATACACCTTATTAGATTCATGATAGAATCGATAGACCATATCCTCTTCTCCATTTAATTTTTCACAAAATGCCAACCTTTCTTCAAGAGAAGGAAGATTTTTCTTTATTCTAGAAAGCAAAACCTTTCCCTTTGCCAGTCTTTCTTCCCACGTTTCCATTACTTTAGAAAACTAAGCAAATTATTATACTTTTCTAATGGCGCGCAGCAAGTACTCGCCCGTAATCAGCACAAACCATATATGCTCTAACCAATTTCATGCTAAGTACATTATCTACCCTCGCCTTTCCTTCAATATCAACACTAGCTCTATTTCCAGTTTTCTCCTGCATTATCATATACTGCTCTGCAACATTATCTGGTCCTATACCTCCAGCTCCAACAAACTTCAATCCACTAAGCTCTTTCCTTTTTGTAAACTCTTCCATAAACCGAGTTGCAAGGCTTCCAGGGCTCAAATCTAAAGGTAATCCTGTTCCATGGCTTCCATCAAACATTGCATAGTCAATAACGTCTTTTCTATCAACGACCTGTTTAATCAAATTATCAACACTGCCTGTACGAATGTCCTCGACTTCAGGACCTTTCCAAACCTTATATCCTCCCACACTTTTGTCGGCCACAGCTACTTTCAATATGATGCCAAATCCTATTTTCTTTACTTCTCTTAAAGTATCAACGGATGGGGGTAATGTGTTAAATTGCACAAGGGCCCTAGAAGGTTCAACCCCCGATCCAGCCATATTTTTCATATCTGTCACAATCAGGCTTTCGTCTTTTCCATAATAATGTATTGCAGGTATAAATCCAAGATTCTCAGTCAGTCTGCAAAGTGAGCCAAGATCAGAAAACCATGGCTGCCTTGGATTTCTTGTTCCTTCACGAATGCTTTTGCTCGATACCTGATATCCAATCGCAAGAGTATAATGCAGGCACTCTTTTATATAAATCCTGTTTATCTCTCGGAGTTCATTTTCATTTGAAACTCCACTTATTGAAACGTAATTCTTTACCATTGTTTTCACATGCTGGCGAAGTTTATAATAAT
>JBAXMY010000002.1:0-25095 GCA_037134055.1 archaeon | reverse complement strand
TTATGAAAAATTTAGAAAAAATAAAATTTGAAGATGATATTTGTTTTATATTTAGAAATAATGGAACAGGAAACCCAACATTAAAGCATATTCTAAAATATAATCAAAAAGCATATTGTGGTTTTTCTGATGAATATTATTCAGATGTTATTGTAAATGATAAAAACAATGATGTTTATTCAATTGATGTTTGTAAAAAATGTTTGAGTTTCTACAATAAATTAAAAACATTATTTCCAGAAGCATATAAATTTATATAATCTCCAACTTCTAATCCCGAAGAATATAATGTTCCATAGGGACTTACTTTAAATTTAGAAACTCCAGCGTTGTTTAAATAATTTATAGCATCAGTAACTCCTAATCCAGTAGAACCTGTGAAGTCTGAGATATATAATAATGCTGTTGCTGTTGATGTTCCGTTTGGTGGATTAATACTAACAGTTCCTCCACTATTTACGAATAAACCAAGAGTTTGGTTATTATCTTCTGTACCTCCAATTTTATTTAATGTAAATCTTGAAGCTGTGGATGAACCAATTATACTAACTGAATTGCCCATCATATAACCAGTTCCTGGAATACCTGCGTGTTTTTTAACAATATATCCTCCAGAAACAGTATCAACAATAATCGTTGCTCCTTTCCCATTACCAGTAACATTAGTTACATTATATTCTTGCCCAGCAACAAATCCTGAGCTAGACGTGGTTGTTGAACCAACATCTCCAGTTATCCCTCCAGTTGTTAATAAACTTCGAGTAAGTAATTGTATGTTCCCTCCAGAAAATCCAGTTGAAACTCCTGACTTTAATATTAAATTTCCACCAGCTTTATCTTGACTTCCAACCGATGCGCCTCCTGCACTTATGGTCAAACTATTTCCTGCTGTATTTGCATGAATTTCTCTTTCTTGAATCATTGAACTATTTAATTGTCCTTCTATTGTTGCGTTCTCAATAAATATTCCACTATTGAAAAAAGATAATATTGAAGTTGAGTTACCTCGATTCGTTACTGTCTGCAAAGTGTCTGCCTCAGTTACACTAACGCATTGAACTCCACCAGTAGTTGTATTTTGAACGACTTGTCCTGCTGGGCAGTTACCTGTTCCTGCTTTTGTGTCATATGTTGAGTTGTATGTACTTCCAGAATAAGTCTGATTATAAGCCCAAATTGCATATGATGCGTTGTAAGTCGAACCCGGATTTGTTGAATTATAATATCCTGAAGGATTTGTAATAGGGTAATACAAACTATCAGCCGAGGACTTATTCCAAGACGAATTACCCGAAGTAGAAATCAACGCATCGACTTCCGATTTGTTGTAAAAGCTCAGGCTCATTATATTTGAAGTCGTATTAACTGAAAGAATTAGAAGAGTGTCATTATATCTCTGATCAGTTTCTGCGAGCTTGTTGCTTATAGCATTCCAGAGAGTTGAATTCTCACTAATAAAAATGGGGTCAGTTTCACTGCCCAATGGAAGATTTGTTAACAAAGCGCCGTTACCTATAAAATAAGAAGCAGTTACATTCCCAGTTACATTTACATTATTTCCCACATCAACATTTCCAGAAGCGTCGATGTCCTGAACAAATAACTTCGTAATTCTTTGCACAAAGTCGCCAAGCCATCCAAAAAATCCAGTCTGCACAGTCGTTATATTTCCATCAAATATTTCTGACTGGTTTTTCAAAGAATAGTTTGTTAAATCGACGCTTGCCAAGCCAGAACTATCAGTTTGACATTCGACACTTCCATTTTCATAAATTAATCTTATTGAACTTCCCACAGGGCAGGAGTTTATCAGCGAAAAATTTATGTAAGAAACATTATTTATTAATCCAACTGAAGACTGAAAAGCAGTTCTATTATTTCCATCAAAATTAAGGTCTTGTTCATTCACTTGGTAGTCTTTCCAATAGGTATTACCATACTCCAGGGCTGGAGAAATCATAATATTCCAAGAACCATTTACAATTGCATCGGGGAATGTTTGATTATATATAAGATTGCCATCTTCTGCACTATCCCAGATAGTGATTGTTAAATTTCCAATATCAAGCAGTTGCCCGCCAGATTTTGTTCTTAAATCAGTTCCCTGATCAGAAATGAGCACTGCAGAAACTAAGCCGGAGGCAATTACAAAAGTGAAGAAGATAGTGATAATTAAACTACTCTTCAAATTATTTCTCATTTTTATCTCCCTCTTTTTTAAGCAGTTCAATCAATGCTTTATTTAACGACAAAGAACGAGGAACAGTCTCTTTCCACTTAGTCCAAACTTCTTCAGGAATTTCTAATAGAAATTTTTTTAGTTTTGCATCGCTTTTCATTTATTTTTACTTAGTAAAGGTTATCTTTAGTTAACATAACTAATCATTACTAAGTATTTAAATGTTTAGACAAGTCTACATATCAAATTACAAAAGATACTGAAGCTCAGCTCCAAGCACCACTACAAAACTAATTTCTCTCTAAGGACAAATAATGGTTATTAATTACCCAAAGAGTGAAGCAAGTCCTGCAGCAGATTCTGCTGGCTTCTCTTCTTCCTTCTTCTCTTCCTTTGCTGGTGCTGCTGCTCCTCCTGCTGGTGCAGCTGAAACCATGCTTGCATTTGCTAATTCAGTGGCTATATCCACTCCGTTCAATGCAGCAATAAGTGTCTTAACTTTTGCTTCATCTACCTGCGTTCCAGTTGCAGCAATAACTTTATTCAAGTTTGCTTCTGTAACCTGCTGGCCTAGCTTGTGCAATAACAAAGCGCCGTATATGTATTCCATTAGATGCCCTCCTTTGTACTTGTGTTAGTTTGATTCTTTACTACAAATGCTTCCAATGCCAATTCCTCTCTTCCAGCCTTGCCGATGAATAATTTGATTGTTTCCTTTGAAACATAATTCATCTTGACTGCAAAGCCAAGTGATTTTCCAATGGACTCTTTCAATTCTTCATAAACTGCCTTCTTATCAATCTTTATTCCAGTGTAAACTTTTTTTGCCTTTGAATCATAAGCTGCAACAGGTTCAAATCCAACTTTCATAGGTGTGATACCAAGTTTAGCCATAACTCCGGCAACATTTTCCTTTATTGGTTGTCCGGCTTTGACAATTGTTGCTCCAACTTTTATGGCTAACTTCCCACCTTCAACTCCTACTTTCAATCCAACGCCAGATAATTCTGAAATTGCTGGTCCTGGAAGTAAATCCGTTGGTCCAGGCTCAACACGAATATCTTCCGGAGCAATGTCACCAGCTCTGGCTCTAGTTGGGCTCTGATTGTCAGTAAGTAGTACTGAAAGCTCAAAGGCATCTATTTGTGAAAAGAATAATGCAACATCTGCTCCAACACTCTTTTCCAAATCTATAATCCCATCAAGCTTTGCAGCTTCTATGGCTCGCATGACAATAGATTTCTTTGCAACTCTTATCTCTGCTCTTCCTCTAAGTCTTTTCTTTATTTCATGGAACTGTGAGCTAGGTAATCCTCGTGTAGATGCAATAAGAAGAGTGTTACACTCTCTCATGTGCTGAGCCAATTCCTTAACCATCTCAGTCTTATACTTAGGAATTGCCTTATCTCTCGTTGTTTTCTTAACTTCTATCTTTTTCGTTTTTGCCATTACTCAACCTCCAACTTGATTGGTTTGCTCATGGTTAATTTTAGTAATACTGATCTAATGTTATCCTTCTTTACCGGTAGAGCAGCAACAATTCCAGAATAAATTGCCTGCAAGTTATCAGTGATCTCCTGATCTTTCATATTCTCCTTTCCAATGCTTATCTTTATACTTGCTTCCTTCAATTTTATCTTTACAGACTTGGAAATTTTATCCAACTCCTCATTAATCTTAGCATCATTTTCAACAGCAACTATACCCAGCTGTGGGCTTGGCATTTTTCCAGCAGGACCGAATACCTTACCAAATGCTGTAGCAACTGACGGCATCAGAGGTGCAACGGCAATAAAGAAGTCATAATTTTTAACAAGATGTTTGAGCTCATCCTTTTCCTTGAACTTTGCAAATTCAGGAGGAGTTATTGTATCAACAAGTTCGCTCTTTTTTGTGAAAAATGCACAGACTTTCTTTGCCTTAAAAACATGTGGAATTTTAATAATTGCATTGATATTATCTTTTCTTAAATCAAGTCCTTTGAGATTAACAATCAAGTCTATGCTCTGACTAAACTTTCTTTTTTCAAGTTTTCTCAATTCTGCTAATGCTTCCTGTACTTTCATGTTGTTATCTCCTACGTTATGTCCTGGGCGCATAGAATCTATCGCTCAAGTACGTAGTTAACGATAATTGTTGATATTTTTCGGCTTTTTAAACCTTTTTGATTTTTAAAAAATCAAAAAACCTTGCTTTTCTGAACCTAACTTTTGCGAGCTTTTCCCAAAAGCTCTTTTAAAGGTTTCTAGGCAAGATTATAATTCAGCCAGCGAGCCATTTGGTGTGCCCATAAATCTTTCAAACCTTAATTTATTACTATATGTCGCTTCATGCAGTTCTTCTATACTTCTCATATTTTTAACCTCGAAAGCATGAATCAATGCCGATTTTATTTTTGGCAAATAAGTGTGTAAACTTCCCTTGAAAGGAACTTGTTTCTCCCCGCCTTCAGGCATTCTAGAATAATTCCTTCTTGCTCCAACGCCTGCACGTTCAGAACCCATTCCCCAATAATCTTTAACAGGATCTCCATACTTATTAAATTTAATTTCACCAGGACCTTCTTCAGTGGCAGCAAGCATGTTTCCCAGCATGCATGCATGAGCTCCCAAACTAAGAGCTTTGAATATGGATCCAGTCCAAGCCAATGAACCATCAGCAATCGTTTTCAAACTACTACCTCTCAATGCTTTAGCACAATCATAAACTCCAGTTGCCGCTGCCCTGGAAGCACCAATTACTTTTTCAGTGAGGCAGCTTGAACCAGGGCCCTGTCCGTTTCTATAGGCATCTACTCCTCCCAATCCAGCCAAAAACGCGGCAGCCTCTTTGGTTGATATGTTTCCACCAATCAAAAGTTTTTCAGGATATTTCTTTACAATATATTTTAACATCGCTTCCTCATGCTTGTCGTATCCTTGAGAGACATCAACGACTACACCATCAGCTCCTGCAGCAAATCCTCTTTCTAATCTTTCATAGGATTCGTTTGGCCTGGTATTTACTGCGAATAGAACTCTTAGTCTATTATTCTGTCTAAAGTTGCTAGAGGATATCTCTCTCTTTTTTCTATGTCTGATCTCGTTACCAAATAAACAAGATTTCCAGAGTTATTTACAATTGGCAGAGCATTAAGACGTTGATTCCAAATTATATCGACTGCCTGCTCGAGGTTCACAGGTTCTGTGGCAACTTTCAATTCTCTCAGAGGCAGCATTCTTTCACTAACTTTAGATTCAACTCTAGAACCTCTAAAATAATCTTGTCTTCTCAATAATCCCAGTAATTTACCATTACTTTTGCCATTTTCAGTTACTGGAAAGTTTGTGATGGACATTCCCTGCTCAAGATATCCTTCGGCCAAAGCAAGAACCTGAGCAATATTCATTTCTGGAGAAACAGTTATCGGTTTTTCAATAAATCCACTTTGATATCTCTTTACCCTATCAATTTCTGCAATCTGCGCGTCTATATCTTGTTCATTATTTGATTTCTTATGATTATAATGGATTACGGCGATTCCTCCATGAAGAGCCAACACAATTGCCACCCTTGCATTGACGACGCTGTCCATGGGAGATCCAATAATTGGCAAATACAAAATGACCCCCTTTCCCAGGTCAGTTTTAAGGAAAATATCCTCATTATTTATTTCCGTCTTAAATGTATCAAGTGTAGTAAAATTATCATAGCCATAACCCTCTCCTCTCCTAAAAAATTCCTCTGCAGATAGACCCGATAGCTCTGAGCGTTCCATAATTATATACTCTACTTAAGTTTTTAAGCATTATTGTTTGTCGCCAAATATTTTTTTTGCTAAAATTTAGTCTAAAAAACACATATTTTTCATCACCGAAAAGCTTATATAGTGTATAACATACAATAAGTATGTGTAAGAGGGACACAAAGCCTTTCCAACAAGGAAAGAGCTTCCCTCTACCATACTCACATGGAAAGCGAAGAAAAAACAAACGGAATGAACAGGACGATGTTAACTGACATGTATCAGCTGACAATGAATGCGGCCTACTTCGATAATCATAAGAATGATCAAGCTACCTTTGACCTGTTCGTAAGAAAGCTTCCAAAGGACTGGGGATTTTTTGTGGCTGCAGGAATTGAAGATGCAGTGGATTATGCTAGTTCTGTTAGATTTACTGAGTCTGACATCGCATACCTCGGGAGGCAGGGATTATTCAATCCTGCCTTCCTTAATTTCTTGAAGAACTTCAAGTTCACTGGAAATATAGAAGCAGTACCTGAAGGAACACCCGTAACTCCCAACACTCCACTAATGAGAGTAACTGGTCCTAGAATGGAAGCTCAACTTCTAGAAACAGTTCTTCTAAATACTATAAATTTTCAGACCCTAGTCGCTTCAAAGGCTGCTCGTGTTGTCCGAGCAGCTGGAGAGGCAAAGGTAGTTGACTTTGGATTAAGAAGGGCTCAAGAAATGGATGCATCAATGAAAGGTGCAAGAGCAGCATACATGGCTGGAGCAGTTGCCACAAGCAATGTTCTTGCAGGAAAGGAATATGGGATACCTGTTACTGGCACACAAGCCCACAGTTTTGTTATGAGTTTCCCAAATGAATTGGACGCATTCCGTGCATACGTAAAAACATTTCCTAATAACACTACTCTTCTAATAGATACCTATGACACTCTGCAAGGCGCAAGAAATGCTGCTACAGTCGGCCTGGAGTTGAAGGCAAAAGGCAACAGGCTTGGAGCAGTAAGATTAGATTCGGGTGATCTTGCTGAACTATCAAAGCAAGTCAGGCAAGTCTTAGATGATGCTGGCTTGGAAGACACCAAAATATTTGCAAGCAACGATTTGAATGAATACAAAATAGCCGAGCTAAGAGAAAGAGGAGCAAGAATAGATGGCTACGGTGTAGGCACTGAAATGATAACTGCAAAACCTACTGCTGCCATACCTGGAGTTTACAAACTCGTCGCGGACGAAGCTGGAGCAAAGATAAAACTATCACCTGGAAAAACAAGCTTCCCAGGATTGAAACAAGTTTTCAGACAGATGGGCAATGACGGAAAATACGAACGCGATGTTCTAGCCCTAGAAAGTGAACAAGTTCCAGGAAACGCATTGCTAGTGCCCTATGTTAGAAATGGTCAGCGCGTAGCAGCAAGAAAAGATTTATTCGAAGTACGAAGATACTGCCTTGAACAGGTTGCCCTGCTTCCCGATCACGCAAAGCGTCTTGTAGCAAATCCATACGAAATGCAAACCTCGCAAGGCCTCGATGCTTTGGTAAAAGAAGCAACTGCAAGAGTTGCAGGAGGACGAGCATGAGAATATTCTTTGACGTTGACACTCAGAATGATTTCATGAATCCAAAGGGAGAATTGTATGTTCCAGAAGCTGAAACTCTAAAGCCTGTTTTGAAATTGTTAGCAAAATATGCGGCAAGGAACGTAATACCCCAATTCGGAAGCGTTGATAGGCATTTCGGAACACCAGAGTACAAGGCAAGAGAAGGAGAGCTGGCAAAATGGGGTGGGCCATTCCCAGATCACTGTATGTCTGGAAGCTATGGTCAGAAAAAAATACTCGAAACAAATCCCGTTTGCAACTTCAACAGAAAAAATTGTTTCATAGAAAACAGCGTAACACCTCTGGATGAAAAGGATGCACCATTAGACTGGACGCATTGCAGGGGCGTATATTTTGAGAAGCAAAATTATGATGTGTTCACAAATCCAATGGCTGATCGTTTCCTTAGGGGAAATAGAATACAAGAAGCCGTAGTTTACGGAGTAGCCACAGACTTCTGCGTAAAAGCAGCAGTTCTTGGAATGCAGCAACGCGGAATACAGACATATGTAGTAGAAGATGCAATAAAAGGAGTTTTCCCAGAAAGCACAAAAACAGCATTGGAAGAAATGGCTGCAGCTGGAGCTAAGTTCGTAATGGCAAAACAAGTTTTGGAGGGAAGAATATAATGGTAGTCACACTGCAGCAAGTTCTAGAATTGGAAAGAGAAAGAAATGAGCAAGCAGCTCACAATCTGGAAAGAAAGATAGATTTAGTTCTAAAAAATGGTGGAAACAAATTGGAATGCTATGAACCAGCTGGCGTCAGAAATTTCATAAAAAAGTGGTATAAGGCCGCCGGTTGGAAAGTTACATATGGTGAGGAGGGAATTGGAGAAAGTTGTCTCAGATTCAAACCATACGGGAGGCAACAAGATGGCAGGTAGAATATTCCCAACATTCTTGGAATACATGCTGCACAAATCAGAAGAAAACTTTGGCCCATTTGTTGCCACAGACTGTTTGATAGAATATCCTGGAGATAATCCTCTCGGATTAGTATTAATAGAAAGAAAAGACGGACCACCCGGACTTGCAGTTCCGGGAGGAATGGGTGAAAGAATGACTCTAGCCGAGAATGCAGTGAAAGAAGCGTTTGAAGAAACCGGATTAGAGTTTAAGATAACAGATAATCCAGACAAACCTTTCTTAGTTTTATCAAATCCTAAACAGGACAAGAGGGCCTTCATAATCTCTGTAGCCTATCGTGGTCGCGGATATGGAGAAATAGCACCAATGAAACATGAAGATGCAAAATCTGCGCGACTTTACACCTTCGCCGAATTAGAAGGATTCGTCAAAGTCAGAGAAGCCTGGGCATTTCAACATCACAGAAGAATGGTTGCAGAATATTTGGAGGTAAGACGAAGATGAATGAAACTGCAAGACAAGTTAGAGAGAATCTAGAGAAGACGGCTGAAGAATTCGAAAGAGTAAAATCAGAGTTAGAAAGACTAGAGAAAACCTGCCGACATAAGTATGGTTCAGTAGTCTATGATCCAGTTCACACAGATGCCTACACCATACCCGGAGATGCTCCAGGAACAATGGGTGTAGACAGAAGAGGACCTTGCTACGTTCCATCAAAAACAGAAAAAAGATGGAAACGTGAATGCACGCTCTGCGGATTAGTTGAATACACAACAAGAGTACGAGAAAAAGTTGAAGAACTTCCAGACTGGCCTAATGAAAATGGGAGGTTTAGAAGATGAAAAGAAAAAACAATAGCATATTGAAGAAAGTAAAGAATTACTTCAAAGATTGGAATTTGTATGAAAAAATATGGCTTCTTGCATTTTTTGCAGTTAACATATATTTGTTTTTCGCCTGGCATGACACTCTTGTAGGATTGACTGCATCACTAACTGGAATGCTCTGCGTAGTTCTAACTGCAAAGGGAAAGATAAGCAGCTTCTACTACGGGCTTGTTAACATATTCACCTATTCATATGTAGCATACGGAAGTGCATACTATGGTGACGTAATGCTGAACATGCTTTACTTCCTTCCAATGACCTTCGTGGGAATATATTACTGGAAGAAGAATACTGTCCAGAAGAAAAAGAAGGAAAAACTTCTCGTGAAGCATCTTGCATGGAAAGAAAAGTTCGTCTGGTTTGCAGGCTCTCTAGCCGTAGTTTTCCTATACGGATTATTCCTCAAGTGGTTAAATGGAACTCTTCCATTTGTGGATTCGGTAACAACCGTATTCTCCATAGTGGCAACAATACTCCTTACGAAGAGAATGACTGATCAATGGTTCTACTGGATACTAGTGGACGTATGGTCAATAGTAA
Source organism: archaeon (assembly GCA_037134055.1). Classification (GTDB taxonomy): domain Archaea; phylum Nanobdellota; class Nanobdellia; order Pacearchaeales; family GW2011-AR1; genus JBAXMY01. Next base: position 15,285 of record JBAXMY010000002.1, on the reverse strand, counting down.
TGTGGTTGTACATATTCATGAGAGATGGAAATGAAGTAAGCATGCTAGTCATGTGGACTGCATTCCTAGTAAATGCAGTATATGGATACTACAACTGGAGAAAGATGGAGGCAAGAAGAAAATGACTGAAGAAAAGAAAGTCGGATTCTTCGGAGGAAAGTTCCTACCTTTGCATCAGGGACACATATACTCCATATTAGAGGCATCAAATGCCTCTGACGAATTGTATGTAATCCTCTCCTCTTCAAAGAATAGGGATCGCGAACTTTGCAAGAGAGATGGAATAAAATATATTCCTGCCGAAGTCAGACTTTCATGGCTAGGTGCAGCACTCCACGACCTGGAAAACATAAAGATACTTCACATAGAAGATGACCTATGGGACAGCAATTATGATTGGGAGCAGGGCTCAAATCAGATTAAAGCAGCAATAGGCAAACCAATCGATCTTGTTTTCAGCTCAGAACCAAGTTATGGAAAGCATTTTGTAAAATATTATCCAAATGCGAAGCATGTCATAGTAGATGATAAGAGAAAGACTGTTCAAATATCTGCTACGGAGTTGAGAAGAAACTTATATAACAACTGGGACAAGCTTCCAACATTTGTACGTGGATACTTTACAAAGAAAGTTGCTCTAGTGGGAACAGAAAGCTGTGGAAAAACAACTTTAACAAAAAAGCTTGCCAAGTTTTTCAACACAAACAGAGTTTTGGAAGTTGGTAGAGAGTACTGTGAAAAATTCACAAACCAACTTACTCCAGAGATGTTCGATCACATTGCCATGGAACACTACCTGGCACAGGTAAACGCTCTGGAAGATAGCAATAAGGTTCTTTTTGTAGACAGCGATGCAGTTGTTACACAATTCTATCTTGATATGTATTTTCCAGGAAGAAAGTCAGAGCTAGTGGAACAAGTTGCCAAACTACAGGATTATGATCTAGTTCTCTACCTAGAACCTGACGTTAAATGGGTTGACGATGGTCTAAGATCTTCTGGAGAGTCAGAGATAAGAAGAAAGAACAACGAAAGATTAAAGCAAATGTACATGGACAGAGGCATAAAATTTGTATCTCTATCTGGAAATTACACGGAACGGTTCAACAGGGCCCGAGAACTAGTTTCAAATTTGTTCAAAGGCAAAAGTCTGGAGGCAAGAGCACAATGAAAGAATTCGGCACCGTCGGAATAATTGGAAGATTTAAGCCATTCCATCTCGGAGGAGCAGCAATGCTAGAGAATGCTTGTAAAAAATCTGAAAAAGTTTTGATAGGGATAGGAAGCTGCAACAGATACAATCTTAGAAATCCCTTCACGGCCTATGAAACTCGAGAAATGATAAATGCATTTCTAGCTCCAAGGTTCAACAATTATGAATTTGTAAATGTGCCAGATTACGGACATCTACCACAATATGAGAATGGGAAGAAGTGGAAGGAAATGGTATTGAAGAAATTCAAAGAAGCAGACGTATTCCTATGCGGGAATCCATATGTGATAAATCTTCTCGAAGACAAAATGCATGTCGTACACCCAGCTTCAATAATTCCGAGAAAAGATTGGGTTCGTGTAAATGCAACCCAAGTACGTTACGGAATGGCTCTAAATGGAAAATGGCAAGATCTTGTTCCAAAAGAAGTTGCAAAATATATTGAAGAAAGGAGACTAGACAAAAGACTCAGAGAAAGATTTGGTCCAGAGACGTTGCAGCAGATTGCCAATGCATCTGAAGATTTGTTAAATAGAGATCTGAGTTCAAAGATGGAAAAATATCTGGTGGGAGGAGTAAAATGACCACTCTCGGTAATTACAAAATATTGAAACAAATCGGAGAAGGAGGATTTGGTCGAGTATACCAAGCAGAGCACATCATACTTGGAGCAAGAGCATGTATAAAACAAAACAAGGAAGCTTCGAAACTTGCAGTAGGTTTGCTAGAGCATGAAGCAAAGCTACTCTGGGAATTATACGAATACCATTCAATACCTGGAATAAAAGATTTCATAAAAATAAATGATGAAAGCGCATTTCTAGTCACATCCTACATAGATGGGCGCACACTGGAAGAAATAGTTTCAAAGAAAGGAGCAATACATCCTGAAGATTCATGTTGGATAACTGAACGTTTGCTAGGAGCATTATACTACATACATAGTAATGGAGTAGTACACAGCGATGTTAAGCCAGAAAATCTTTTTGTCGAACCTAAGAAGAGAGACATCAAACTAATTGATTTCGGTCTAGCAACCTATAAACCAACAAGTGTAACAAAGCCTGCAGGATACACTCCAAAATATGCTGCTCCAGAATTAATGGCTGGAAACACTCCAATACCAGAATCAGATATATACGGTGCGGGAATAATCATGCTTCGCGCACTGGGTGGCGACGTTGCTAAAAAGAGTTTCAGACCGGACACTCCAAAGGAAATAGTAGAATTTTGTCAAAGTTTGCTCAGATATAATTTCAGAGAACGCCCAACCTGGGAGAAGGATAATCCACTAACAACACTTTCAGATATAAGAGAAAAAGTTTTCGGAAGACGACACATAGATGATGCTGCGCTTAAAGAGTTGAAAGGAGGCGCAAAATAAAATGGGAATGGAAAAAAGTCTTAAGCTCGGAAATGAGTTAGTAGAACAAGTTTGGCAAAAGATGAATCCAAACGAACTGCCAAGATTGAGGCAAGGTCCAAGGGAGAGAGTGGTCGTTATCGATGGAAGCTATGACCACATAGAAAAGATTCTCGATGAGGCCAAAGTACCTTACACAAAACTAAATAAGTTTCCCAACAAAGAAGATCTTTCTCAAGGTGGGAGATATTTCAATTCAAAAGTAATATTTGCGAATTGTGATGCTAGTTACCATCAAGGTTTGGGAGCCAAGAATGTTACATCTGAAAACAGATCGGCATTAAGGCACTTCATAGAAAATGGAGGCAGAATGGTAACAACAGATTGGGCTCAGACAGTTGTGAGATATCTTTTCGGAGCCATACAGGCAAAGGAAGGTGTAACTGCAGATGAAGTAGTGAAAGTAAAATTCACTTCAAGCCTAGCAGCAAAGATATCTGGCATAACCTATGGTAACGCAAAACCTAATTGGTGGCTAGAAAGCTCATCAGATATAATCAGATTTGATAAAGAATCGCCCATAATCAGTCTTGTCGAAAGTGAGGAGCTTGAAAAGAAATACGGATCGAAATACATTGCAGTAGGGCTTCCCCACGAGAATGGAGAAGTGTTTCACTTCGTAAGTCATCTCATAGCTCAGAGATTGAAGAATTATAGCAAGGGAGATAGGGAATGTCTGAGAACTTTCCTAGACTTAACTGGAACATCCATGAAAGATTGTGATGGTTCAAAACTTACCTTCGGAGAAATTGAGACAACATACACTTTGATGTACACTGTCCTAGAATTATGTAGGGATGGAAACATACTTAAAAAATTGAAAGGGGGTGTAAGCTAAAATGTATGGATGGGGTGGAAGCACAGCTGGATGGAAAGGTAAAAGCGCGTACGACTTCGGCTCAGCCAGAGCAGGTTATGATAAACTAGCTTCGGTTGCGCCGCCAAGAGAATACTCTGCAAAAGCAGTTGCAGATATGAAACTCGTAGATCCTAGAGGTAAAACAATCTCTAGCGATAGCGAAAATCCAATTATTGTTGCCGTAGACGTAACAGGTTCCATGGCGGCCTGGCCAAGAGAAATCTTTGACAGATTGCCATTGCTCTACCAGACACTAGCCAAATATAGACCAAATGCAGAATTTTGTTTTGCAGCAATAGGGGACGCATCAGGCGATAGATTCCCTCTGCAGGTCAATGATTTTGCAAAAGGTTTGGATTTGGAAGCAAAGGTAAAAGCACTTGGTTGCGAAGGACGCGGAGGCGGAGGAATAAGCGAAAGCTACGAGCTATTCGGATACTTCATGAACAAGCACTGTAATACTCCAAAGGCAACTTCTCCTTTCCTAATTATGATGGGAGATGAGAAGTTCTATGACCGAGTAAATCCCGGTCAGGTAAAGCATTACATTGGAGATAAATTAGAGGAGGAAGTCAAATCTGCAACGGTTTGGAAGGAATTAATGCAGAAGTTTAACGTATACTTCTTGCAAAAGCCATATGGTTCAGATTATGACGAAGGAACAACTCGTGAAGTAAAGGAAAATTGGGAAGGTGCTCTCGGAAGACAGAGAGTTATAGATATTCCAAATATGGAACGGGCAGTTGATGTTGCCATGGGTTTAATCGCAAAGTCCTGGGGAGAATATGATGACTTTGGAAAGTCAGTCAAAGCAAGACATAGCGGAAAAACATTGGCAGGCATCGATAAATCCTTGAGACACGTGCCAAGTTCGCCAGCGATGACTTCAGTCATGCCAAAAGCAGGATCAAAGTTAACGAAACCGCTAGCATAACTAGCCAAAAATAATTTTTTATTTTTATTTTTTATTTTTCAGACAAAAAACAAGAAACACAGGAGAAAAAAAAATGGAAAAAAACACAGAAACAAGAGAAAAGGTCATAGTCACACTAGGACCCTACGCTCCACATCTTAATGATGTGTTGAAGCATCCAATCGTAGAAGGCATAAGATTAAACACAATTATGCCTCTGAAAGAAACTCAGGAAGATTTACTCAAAAGATTGAACAAGGCTTGCATCGCCGAAAAGAAAGATCTTTGGATAGATTTGAAAGGACGCCAATTAAGAGTTGCAAGTTTTGGAGTTCCTCCATTCACAGAAGTAAAATTAAGTCATAAAATCGACGTATACACCCCATGCAAAGCTTATTTTGGAAATAGACACGAACCAGTAAATCTTCTAGAGGTAGATGGAGATAGATTAATCTTCCAAGCCGGGCCAAGAAGAGTCATTGGTCCAGGAGAGTCTGTAACAATTCCGCACCCAACCTTAAGAATACAAGGCTATCTTACTGACACAGACCTAAAATATGTTGAAGCTGCAAAGAAAGTTGGCTTGCACAAATACATGCTGTCTTTCGTAGAATCACAAAAAGATATTGCTGACCTCCTTTCACTAGACAAGGATGCTCAAATCCTGGCAAAGATAGAATCTCAAAAAGGCATAGATTTTGTCAAGAGAGATTACATAAAAGAAAAGAATACTGGCCTAATGGCTGCCCGTGGAGATTTGTACATGGAATTAGATTGGCCACACACCATACTTGGTGCTCTAGAAGAGATTCTAATGAAAGACCCTAAAGCAGTTGTAGCTTCCAGGATTCTAGATTCGCTAGCTGAAAAGCCAGAACCTGAATGTGCAGACATGTCTGACGTAGATAATTTAATCAGAATGGGTTACAATAGGATGATGCTGGGGGATGAGCTATGCCTTGAAAAAAGACCCGTCATTTCAGCATTAAATGTAATCCAAGAGATAGCCCTACAGGCAAAACACTATAGAATGGAAAAGGAGGACCGTGGAAGGCGCGAGCACGGGGTGTTCGGATGAAAACAATTAAATATGCAAACACTACTGGAGGATTATAATGGCTGAAAGATTGATAAAGCTAGCGCGAATGAATCCTGAAAAGGTAGCAGATGAAATAGGAGATTTTATTGTAAACCAAGTCGTTGGCATAAATTACACCGGAGGAGTAATAGGCCTATCTGGCGGAGTTGATTCAACCGCAACAGCAGCACTAGCGAAGAAGGCATTTGATAGATATAATCTCTTCCATCCTTCTAATAAACTTGAATTAGTAGGATACATGCTTCCTTCAAATACAAATGCTGCAGCAGATACGAGCGATGGGCAGAAGGTTGCCGAACGTCTAGGAATAAGATATGAAGTAAGAAGCATTGAAGACGTCGTCCAAGCATACGCTTCAACAAACCCAGATACTTTAGCATCAAAGTTCCACAAGGGAAATATAATGTCTGAAATAAGGGCTACAGTACTTCATGGAAAGGCAGCAACTGAAAGAAAACTTCTCCTCGGAACGGGAAATCGAGATGAGGATTTCGGAGTAGGTTATTATACTATGTTTGGGGACGGCGCCGTGCATTTAAGCCCAATAGGAAATCTTCCAAAGAGGTTAGTCCGAGACATGGCGCGATATCTGGGATTCAATGATCTGGCCGATAGAGTCCCAACTGCAGGACTTGAGCCAGGACAAACAGACTTCAAAGATTTAGGATATGAGTATGAACTTGTTGAACTGGTATCGGAAGGAATAAAACAGAAATTCTCACTAGATGAAATAGTGGCAAGTGAACAAGTTCTTTCACTCGCAGAAGAACAAATGCATAAGTACGAATCAAAATTCGGTAAAAAGAAATTTACCAAGCCAGAAGAGGCAATATTAGACATTTTCAGGAGGAATAAGATTGCTGAGGCAAAGGCTGAGATAATCAGCCCTCCAATAGCCCCAGTCACTCTGATGTACGACTAAAATGAGCACACTAATCAAATCTGAATGCGCAATAATCGGAGGAGGCCTAGCTGGATGCGCCGCCGCCCTAGAATTGGCCGAAGCAGGAAAGAAAGTTGAATTATTCGTAAAAGAAGATCTTCTCGAGAATTGTAACAGTTATCTTCTTGCTGGTGGACTGACTGCCGTGTCTCCAAACACCGATGATGCCTATGAATTGCATGTAAAAGAGACCCTTGCTGCCGGAAAAGAATTGAATGATCTAAAGATAGTAGAATTTTGTTCAAAACATTTTTACCCAGATGTAATTGAATGGCTCATTGGCAAGGGCGTGCACTTCGACAAAATAAATGGAAAATTTGATTTGCATAGAGAGGGAGGGCATTCAAAGAATAGAATCTTCCATGTTCAGGACACAACTGGAAAGAGTATGATGGAAGTTCTTGCCCATGCTGTCAGGACAAACAAAAATATCAATGTTCATGAAAATCATATGGTCATTGATTTGATTACCACGAGGAAACTAGGAATTCAAGGACGGGAAGAGTGTCTAGGATTTTATGTCTATGATATTACAAATGATATCGTCAAAACAGTTTCATGCAATGCAACATTCGTAGCCACCGGAGGTCTTGGAAAAATATTTTTATACACTTCAAACAGCGACATTGCAACAGGAGATGGATTTGCAATGTGCTATCGCGCAGGCATATCTCTTGCAAACATGGAATTCATTCAATTCCATCCAACCGTTTTCTATGATTCCAGTGCAGAAGCTGAGCACGAGCGACGTTTCCTTCTAACAGAAGCGCTTAGAGGTGCAGGAGCAATCCTCAAGTTAACAAAGGATTCCAAAGAAGATTTTGTTCTCAAACATCATCCTCTTGGTTCAAAGGCGACAAGAGATGTCGTATCTAGAGCAGAAGACGTAGAAATGAGGGCTGGCGGACTTTTACATGTCTGGCTTGATTGCACTAAAATAGATTCCAAGCGTCTCAAAGAAGATTTCAAAAATACTTATGATTTCTGTCTAAAGAAAGGCTACGACTTGACTCGGGATTCCGTCCCAGTCGTTTACGCAGAACATTATTCCAACGGTGGGGTAATGGTAGATGAAAATAGCGAAACATCAATAAATGGATGCTATGCAATTGGAGAAGTTTCACACACCGGATTGCATGGCGCAACAAGACTTGCAAGCAATTCTGGTCCAGAATGTATTCTATTCGGTAGAGTTGCCGCACAGCATTTCATTAAACAGAACAAAAAGAAAACAATTGTTGATTTACCACTTTGGAAAACTGGAAAAGCAACAGAAATGAGAGACCAGGTAACAATAGGTTATTACTGGGAGACAATTAGAAGAACAATGAATGCTCTCTGTGGCATGTCCAGAAAAGGAGAACGTTTGCAGGCAGCCCTAGATTTAATCGAATCCATGAGGAAAGGGATAAATCAATTTTACTGGGATTATCACATAAGCAAAAACTTCCTTGAGGTAAGAAATGTTGCCGATGTTGCCAAAATAGTTGTTGCAAGCGCACTGGAAAGAAAAGAAACGCGTGCATGCCATTGCCGAGAGGACTTTCCAGATACATTACCGGCGTATAATAAATTGACAATAATCAGGAGAGATCAAAATGCATAAATCAATGAAAGAAAGATATAGAGCAACTCTTATTGGCTCAGCCATCGGAGATACTCTAGGAATGCCAGTAGAAGGTTGGAAAAGGGAACAGATTGCAAAATATGTTCCTGGAGGAATAAGGGAACCAATAGAACCCGTCATTTTGCGCGATGCCTCTGACAAATTAATTGAATCCGATGAGTTCGGCAAACTAAAATATTACACCATTGATTTGAAAAAAGGATTCTGGACTGATGATACAATTTTGACAACGGCATTGGCAGAATCAATTGTCAGAGAAGGAGACATAGATTTAGATGATATCGCAAAAAGGCAGCTCAATGAATACATAATCCGTCTGCATGGTGATAAAGTAATTGGCGGATTCGGCAGAACAACAATGGAAGCATTCAATAGACTGCAATGTGGTATCTCACCGCTCGAATCAGGAGTTATTGGCGGACCTGGAAATGGACCAGCAATGAAAATGTCTCCTCTAGGATTATTTATGCACGCAACAGACAGCTACGAATCGGGCCTCTCAGATGCAGAAAGAATTGGAAAGATAACTCATCTTGATCCAAGATCAGTTGTCTCAGGAGTTTTGCAATCTCATGCAGTTTATTCTCTTCTAGAAGATGTTTCCAAAGAATCATTTCTCTTTTCATTAAAATCATTAGCCGAGAATTATGAAAAACCTTTGGCGGAAGAATTCAATCGCAGAGATGCAGGAGATTTAAAATCAAAAATTTTATGGATATATGAAAATAGGAATGCTTCAGATGAAGATGCTCTCAAATTTCTAAAGAATGATAGCCTGGTTATGCGCTCTCACCCATTCGCATTGTTCATGTTCCAGAAATATTGGCATACTCCACTAAATGGATTATTGAAGACAGTCAATGCGGGTGGTGACTGTGACACCACTGGAGCAATCTACGGAGCTTTGGCTGGAGCAAAGAATGGATTATTCTTCCCAGAATCCTGGTATGACTTGCTTCAGGATAATGAAAGAATAATGGCTGCAGCAGACGGTATTTATAATCTGGGCAAACATTTAAATCCCCAGTGGGAAGGAAAATAATATGGCAAATCCAATACCTCTAAGTCCAGAACAGATAATTGTTGCTACAAAGATGTCAAAACTAGAGTATGACATGCAAAGAATGGGATTAAGCAGAAGAGAGGTTATGACATTTTATAAAAAACAGTCAATGCCAGAATCAAGAATTCAAGGCATAATCGATTCACATAGCACTCAAAAGGCTAGCATAGGCATACTTAAGAAATTAATTCCAAAGGCAAAAATTATATCTAGAGAGGAAGTAAGTGAAAGGATTCTTCAAGGTAGACCTCTGGTCATCGCATTCGGAGGCGACAACCATTTTCAATATGTGGGCCACCATCTAGATGATGAATTAATTTTGGGAATAAATGCAGATACCGGTCGAAGTATCGGCGCGCTCTTATCGACTAACATGATTGGATTTGAGAAATATCTTCCAGATATACTTGCAGGCAATTATCAAGTAGAGCCTAGAACAAGGCTTCAAGCATCAATAGATGGCAAACTATTTTCCCCCCTAGTCATTTCAGAGGTAGCAATAGGTGAGCAGTCAAATTTCGACATGTCAAGACATATTTTATTTTACAAAGGTGAATCAGAAGAACAGAGAGGTTCTGGATTAATAGTAGCTACGGGTTCTGGTTCGGGAATGGCTGCATGGTACACGGGAGCAGCAGAATATGTTTTTCCAAAGGGTGACGAGTTTTCCAAATCAAGTCAAGAGTTTAGATTTGTTCTTAGAGAAAGGCATCTAGGTGGAAATTCACCATTAAAATATTGCCATGGAATCTGTAAGGGTAGTGACTCACTTAGGTTAACTTCACTTAGCGATTCGCAGGCAGTAATATCTATCGATTCATTAGCTCAGTACCATTTGAGAGAAGGAGCTTCAGTAGAACTAAAAATTGCACAAGGCAAACCACTGAACACACTAGTTATAAAATAAAGTCACTTGCCTTCTTTTCTAAGAATAAAATCTATCTTCTCAAGGAATCTCCAGGCTAGCAGGAGTTGAGCAAGATCCGTTGTTGATGCATATTCTCCCGTCGTAAAGGTTTCAGTTCCTCCACCAGTAAATTCAGATATTCTCTTGAAAAGTTCTTCGATAATCTCCGTGCTTATTGTTCCATCCATAGTTATGTTGCTAACTTCATATCCATAGTAATCTCCACCAGCAAAATCCAGAGAAAACTCTTTCTTTGACGTCTGCAGCAGTTTTCCAAGGTCAATTGATAGGTGTATGTGCCCCATGGGTATGTCCATTAATCTTTGTATGAGGCGAATAGAAATGGTGTCTGCATTTCCCGTTACGTCTAAGAACTTTGTTGGATGAATTTTAATTACAACTTCAGCATATATCTTCTCGAAATCAATATACTGCTTGTAATATGGCTCCCTAGCAATAATCTCCGGCATCACATCTTCCATTCTATGTCCTCTTTCCAGTACGTCTCGTTTAACTTTCCATTTTCTCTTGATACTTCTTTCAGGATCGACGAATACTTTAAAATCAATTATATCTCTCAACTCTTTAGTATAAAATGGCATCAATCCCTCAACAATTATAATTGGTTTTGACTCAAATTTCACCGGCTTGACAAACTTCCCAGTTGCATGATCATAAACAGGTTTATCAATCGTTTCTCCTTTCTTTAATTTTGCCAGGTGTTTATGCAAAAGTTCAAGATTATTTGCCTTTGGATCTAGCGCCTTTATTTTTGTCTTTTCTCTCTGCTCCCTATCCAGGGTATGATAATCATCCATGGAAAATGCACCAACCATATCTTCGCCGAATATGTGTCTAATTCCCTTGGCGAAGGTCGTCTTCCCAGAGCCACTATCTCCACAAACTCCAATTATGAACACTCTTTTTGACTTTAGAATACGTTCCGTAAAATTAGTCTTCTTTGCAACCATTTTAAATAAAACTCGAGAACGTTTTATATACCTTTCTGTGCACGTCGATAACTATTTAAATCAGAAAAAGCATTTTATGATATGCCAGTAAAAAAGCAGAAGAAAGCAGCAGTGAAAAAAGAGACAACCAAGAAAGAAGATTATAGTGCTTTAATAAAAACGCTAAATCCTCATCAACTTGCATACTGCGGACTTGATTTGAAGGATCCAAAATGTGGCGAATACATGCTTTCCGTTTTTCATTTAGTTGCGAGTAAAAAGCACAACATTCTCCAAGCAGCCTGTGAGGTGGCAGCTGAATCTTCCACTGGGACGAATTTTGCAGTTCAAACCGAAACTCCATTTTCTAGAAAGATGAACGCTCTTGTTTACAAGTTAGATTTAAAGAACAATTTAGTTTGGATTGCCTATCCCTGTAGACTATTTGATAGACACGGAAACATTCAAAACATTTTAACCTATGTTGTTGGAAATGTATTGGGAATGAAGGAAATAAATGCGTTAAGGTTGCTCGATGTTTGGTTCCCTCCAGCGATGTTGGATCAGTATGATGGGCCAAGTTATACTCTGGACAATATGAGAAAATATCTCAATGTTTATGAACGGCCAATTCTAGGCACAATAATCAAACCAAAAATGGGACTTACTGCTTCAGAGTATGCAGAAGTGTGCTATGATTTCTGGTCAGGTGGAGGAGACTTCGTAAAGAATGACGAACCTCAAGCAGACCAGGACTTCTGTCCATATGATAAAATGGTTGTCTCAGTCAAAAAGGCAATGGATAAGGCAGTAAAAGAAACTGGAAAGAAAAAAGTTCACTCGTTCAATGTTTCCGCTGCTGACTTTGATTTAATGATTCAAAGATGTGAGATGATCAGAAAAGCAGGATTCGAACCAGGAAGCTACGCATTCCTAATTGATGGTATAACTGCCGGATGGATGGCTGTACAAACCCTGCGACGCAGATATCCCGACGTGTTCATACACTTCCACAGAGCAAGTCATGGTGCCTACACTCGTCCAGAAAATCCAATTGGATTTTCCGTTCTCGTCCTTTCCAAGTTTGCCAGACTGGCAGGAGCAAGCGGAATTCATACTGGAACTGCAGGAGTCGGCAAAATGCAAGGTTCTCCCGAAGAAGATGTTGTTGCAGCCCACAATATTCTTCATTTCAAAGACATGGGGCACTTTTTTGAACAAGAATGGGGAACAATTCAGGAATCAGATGTTGATGCAGTCAAATTAGTCAATTTAGATTTAGCAAAACACGTTATCCTAGAAGATGATTCTTGGCGTGGAATGAAAAAGTGTTGCCCGATAATATCCGGTGGATTGAATCCAACTCTCCTAAAGCCTTTCATTGATTTGATGGGAAACCTCGATTTCATTACAACCATGGGTGCAGGATGCCATGCACATCCAAAGGGTACAAAAGCTGGGGCCACAGCCCTCGTGCAAGCCTGTGAGGCATACAAAAAGAAGATTGACATACATGCCTATGCAAAGACCCACAAGGAACTGAAAGAAGCAATCGATTTCTTCGAAAAGCACGAAACAAAAGAAGTGAAGGAAGCCGAACAGGCAGAAAAAATATAATCATTATAAAATCGTCTAAAGCTTTAAATATCTTAATGTATATCTGACAATATGAAATTGAGTGATTACCCACAACCATCTGTAACTTTAGATATGGCAATATTTACCATTCAGGAAGGTGAACTGAAAGTGCTTCTCATAAAAAGAAATCATCCTCCTTTCAAGGATACCTGGGCAATTCCCGGGGGATTCGTAAAAATGGACGAATCCTTGGAAAATGGAGCAAAGAGGGAATTGCAGGAAGAAACAGGAGTCAAAGCAGTTTATCTAGAACAATTATACACTTTTGGAGAACCAAACCGAGATCCACGTGGAAGGGTAATAACCGTTGCCTACATGGCTCTAATCAATTCAGAAAATATCACTCTAAAAGCAGCTACGGATGCATCAGAAGCAGAATGGTTTCCCGTTGCCAAGATTCCAAAGCTTGCATTCGATCATAAGGACATTCTAGCCTACGCTCTAAAAAGATTAAGATGGAAATTTGAATATACTGCAGTCGCATTTTCACTTCTTCCAGAAAAGTTTACCATGAGCCAACTTCAGAGATTATATGAAATTGTATTTGCCAAGCAGTTTGATAAAAGAAATTTCAGCAAGAAAATTCTTTCTCTAGACATTCTAAATGAAGAAGAGGTCAAGAAAGATGTTTCACATAGACCTCCACAACTATATTCTCTAAAGGCAAAGCCAAACGAAATTATAGAAATTATTAAGATCTAATTTTATCCGCCAATCTTACTAATTAGTTTTATCACGTCTGAAATGATAAATCCAATTGCACCAATGGCTAGAATTCCAAGTGCTGAAACTTTTGCAATCGTCTTAAACTCTTCAGCCGTAGGTTTTCTTAGAACTTGCCATACTCTCCTTGATTGTAAAAAGAATGACTGCAGTTTCTGTCCAACGCCCGGGTTTGTTTGTTCTGCCATACATTCTATAGTAAATTTGAGTTTTTAAAACTAATCGTCTCCGCCTTCGAAGAAATCTATACCTAATTCTTCACCCAATTCGTATTGCTGTTTTCCACTTAATTCCGTGGAAGCTCCAAGAATTTGAGAACTCTTCACGCCAGTGGCAATGATAAGAACTCGCATTGTTTTCTCCATGTCTGGAGATATCTGCGCTCCAGAAATTATTTTTGCCGTCTGTGATGCCTTGCTTCCAATAACTTCCATAACATTTCTATACTCGTCCAAGGACATATCATTGCCACCAATAATATTTACCAGCACACCAGTTGCATTGGTAATATCAACATCAAGAAGAGGGTTGTTTATCGCCTTTTCAACGGCATCTTTGGCTCTGTCATTTGCCAAATCAGATTCTCCTATGCCTATAAGTGAGACTCCACCATTGCACATTACTGCGCGAACGTCTGCAAAATCAAGATTTACAAGTCCTGCCTTGGTGATGAGTTCAGTAATTCCTTTAACAGAATTTGTAAGAATTTCATCTGCAACCTTGAAGGCCGTATGAATTGGCAAGTCTGGTGCAATTTCAAGTAGCTTGTCATTAGGTATTACAATGAGTGTATCAGTAACAGAAATCATTCTTTCCAAACCATACTGTGCATTTTCAATTCTCTTTTGTCCTTCAACTGTAAATGGTAATGTCACAACACCAATCGTAAGAGCCCCAAGTTTCTTTGCAATCTCTGCAACAACCGGTGCACTTCCAGTTCCCGTCCCGCCTCCAAGTCCACAGGTAATGAAAACCATGTCTACTTCGCCGAGCTTCTTTTTTATCTCCAATTCAGATTCCTTTGCAGCCTGTTCTCCAATTTTAGGATTGCTACCTGCACCAAGTCCATGAGTCAATTCCCTACCGATTAAAATTTTATGATCTGCATTCGAGTAGAGCAGGTCCTGGGCGTCAGTATTAATTGCGATAATTTCACATCCCTTTATTCCAGTCTCTTTCATTCTGGAAACAGAATTTCCACCTCCACCTCCACATCCAACTACCTTTATTCTCGCCCCCTGTTTTTTCAGAATTTCCTCCAACTCCTTGTCAATATCAGAAGTTGGCTTGAACCCATCTTTTTCTATGAATATATCTGCCATAGGAGAAAATAAGCGTCAAGTGTTTATAAGTATTGTTGTTATAAATGAAAATATTATATTTTAGTTATGTCAAGGAACTTAACAAAAACTACACCTTAAAAGGTGTAGTCGTTCCTTGAGCATCCAAAGCATGAGTTCCTTTTCAAACCCCGGCTTAAAAGTCGTGGTGGTACATCATGCTTCTGATTTAGACAGATTTTCACTAACTTTTGTAACCGTTTTACTGATATCTTCTTTCTTCTCTTCTTTTATTTCAAAAACAATTTCCTTTCCAATAACTTCCTTTGCTTTTGCATTCATACTCTCAACAAATCCCTTCAAAACTTCCGGACCCTTGACAACTATCTTCTCTCCAACTTCAAATTCTGGCACGAATCTCATAAAGAATTTGAAAAATGATTCAGTTTTCTCTCTGTCGTCAGTAACTTTTCTGGTGATAGTAAATTTATATTCAACATCCTTTCCAGCTAGAGGATTGTTAAAGTCAGTCATTACTCTTCCTCCAGAGACGGCTATGACTCTGGCCAGTGAATTGTCAAATGTGAATGTCATTCCAGGTCTGGGATTAACCTTTCTATCACTAAAAACGTTCAATGGCAGAGTCC
>JBAXMY010000001.1:0-31665 GCA_037134055.1 archaeon | reverse complement strand
AACCGGTATACTAACGGTGCTTTCTTAATTTTTTTAAGATTAGAGGGTTTTTCTATTTATTCTTTCAGAAGATTGACTAAAGTTACGAGTCCTGTGAGAATCATTGCGACGTCTGTAATCATGCAGGTTGTACAGAGGGCTTGAATTACATATACTTGCAGGTAAATGAAATATGCTGCTAGAATTGTGCCAATGTAGCATGGAATTACATAGAATGAATATGGAATATACTCTTTTAGTGAGAGGGCATAGAGGATGAAAAGTGCTGCCAAAGCAATTATTCCCAGAATGGAGAGATTAATACCCATTAGAGAGGCATAGTCCGAGGTTTGGACAATTTCACAGCCCTTTCCAAGTATGCATACGGTGGTTTTAGAGAAAAATTCATAGATTCCTATGAATGCGGTAAATACCAGGTTAAAGGTAATCAAAAACCATATTGTCTTGTTTTGATGCATACTTTTAGATATATTCAGTATTTAATAATCTTTTCCTGGCCGTTTGCAATTAAAAATGTTTATAAATCGTCTTTCTTGTTGATAGTTGAGATCGCGTGGCGCAGCCCGGTAGCGCACTGCTCTGATAAGGCAGGGGTCCCAGGTTCAAATCCTGGCGCGATCATTTTACTGTTTTGAGTTAAATTCTACAAGAAGTTTATTATTTTCAATTGTTAGATTTTTAATTGGGAGATTTACTGGAAGACTATTGACGTACATCTTGTCATTGCCTATTGCTTTTATTTCATATCCCGATTCTGTCTTTGAAACGAATATATTTTCACTCGAATTGACTCCAGGGGTTTCTAATTCGTAAACAATTTTGTCTGCAAGTCTGCGAACATTCGTTTTCGCAGCAATTCTAGGGAGCGAAGAGATATGTTTTATTCTTTCTTCAGACATAACTTTTTTTGGCATGCTAGACATTTTTTTCCTATCTTGGCCAACTTTTATTGTTATGCTAGTTGCTCTCGGAATTGCTTCTGGGGAATCTAGTTCACGCATTTGCTTATCAAGATTTTTCATTAAACTATTAACAAGTGAACCCATTATTTTGTCTAACATTCCATTTTCCTGCATGGGAATCATTGGAGTGTCTTCTCTACCCAGAAGACCAAATTCCTTCATTTCTTGTTCTGGACTAACCATGGAAACGCCGCAATGTGGACAGAACTGATATCTCCTCGCTATGGATGAATTACAATTCTTGCATTTTGCATTTTCTTTTGAGTTTTTTTTGAAGAACATATTGTTTGTATGGCTGCTTTACTTTTAAATGTTGTGAATGATTATTTTTTTCTTATAACTATCTTTTTTAAGTAAACTCTATGCCTCGTGATTACTTCTCTAAACCATTCTATTGATGTATCAAGAAGGGTAAATGGATTTATTACGCTGAATGAGAATTCTGGAATATTTGCAACTGGCTTAACTTCTTTTATTCTTGGAATAAATATAACTGGAACTAGTATTCTAAGAACTGCCGAGATGCCAAATACTAGTAGGAAGGTGTTTATCCAGGTGAAATGAATGTTGTTTAATACCCAACCCCCAAGCATTGCTCCAATGAAAACTCCTGCGCCGATTCCTATGTTCATGTAGGCTACGCAAATCCCACGTCTTTGTGGAGTTACGGTATCATATAGGTAGTTGGATGTGCCAATGCTATATGCGGCCGTTCCCAAACCCGAGATTATCTGGTAGGAAAATATGAGCACCCAAACATTGGTGAAAAATAACCAAGGTATCAGACTGATTCCATAGCAAACGCCCCCAAGATAAAGAAGACGTTTATTCCCATATTTGTCTGAGAACTTTCCAACCAGTGGAGTGAACATGAGATAGAAAAGAGTGCCCGAAGTAACTAAGATGGTGAATGTAAGATAGTCATATTTCAATTCGTTAAGCATGTAAACTGTAAAGAAGGGGGATGCAAACATGAAGACCACGTGATAGAGGAACTGGAATATTACAAATTTCGTAAAATTAGTATATTTCTTTAGGAATTGCCAGAATGAGAAATAGTATTCTTTTTTCAATTTCAATTCAGGTTCATATTGCTTCTTGAAATAGTTGTGAGAAACTATTCTCGCACTCGATGCAATTCCAAATAGAATTGCGAAGCCGATAAATACGAGCCCGTGAGTTTTGAATATATCTAGGAAATATCCTGCAATTAGGAATGTCGTCAGGGATATGGTTCCAGCAATTCTATTTCTTTTGCTGAAATAGCGTCCGCGATCTTTGTCATCTACTATGTCCCCCATCCAGGAAAACCAGGCTGGTCCTGAAAGGCCACCAAATATGGCATATAGGCCATAGAATACTACCAGCAGATAGGGGAGGTAGGTTTCAAGAATGCCTTGCCAGGCTAGAAGTGCCAGAATTGCGATGGGAATCCAGGTAAAAGCTTGTGCAAGCGTCAAAGGTACGACGATGCTTCTTCTGGAACGTTTTTCCATGAGCCTTGAACCGAATTGTTGGGCAATTGGAGAGAAAACGCTTGCGATTGAACCCATGATTGCCAGATAGATTGATTGTCCGGGCATACTCTTGGAGAGGGCCACGGCAAATGCAGAGATAAAATTGTCTCCAGTGCCAGACATGACTGAGGCCGCAGAGCCTTCTTTGATACTTGTCTTTCTGGCGTTTTCTCTTAATCTGTTTTGGATAAGGGTTTTTGTGGTTTTTTGTGGTTCCATGATTGCACTAGATAAAGTGCGTTAATAAATCTTTTTTCGATTTTTTATGGTATTTTTGATTTATATACTGAATATAGTAATGATTTAAATAATGGACATTATTATCTGATATATGGCTGAAAATATGATTGAAGTGCCACTTGGTATGCCTGGAAGGTTTAATATTATTAAAGGTGAAAATAGCGATGTTGTGAGCGCAATTCTATGTAATCCTGACTCCCAGGGTATCCAAAAACATACAGCTCGACATTACCAGGTGCTTGATTGCCTTCCCAACTGGTCTGGAGAAAGATACTACCTAAAGAAAGTCGAGGTGCCAGAATCTGGAAAAGTTCATTTTTTTGTTCCGAAACCTATGAAACTAAGGGATGATATCCTTTCAGATTTTCAGAGGTATGGTTTGTGCATGGGTCCTGCAGGTAATGACCGGGCAGGATACATATTTTTAGTTTGGGAAGAGGATAAAATTAGAGAAAAAACTCTTGGATTGGGAAGAAAGATAATCGGATATTCTCCTAAACACATATATGAGAAATATTCAGATTGGTATTTGGTAAATAAAGTACGAAAAGATAGTCGTCTTCCATAAAGTTTAAATACTAGTATACACGTAATGTATATACACAAAATAGCTACATAAAACATATACTAAAATGACGGACATATTTGATGCGACAATTCTATGCAAGAAATGCAATGTGAAGATGAAGCCAGGCATTGTGAATAGGGGCGGGTTTGAATTGCGAGCAGTTGTATGTTCCAAGTGTGGGGATAAGATAATTCATCCTGCGGATTTGAATAGTTCTGAACAAATGAAAGATTTGAAAGATAAAAGGTTTGAAGTTAAGTTGAGAACTGTGGGAAATAGTCATGCCATAAGTATTCCTAAGGAGATTGTTGATTTTATGACTGAAAGACATAGAGACATGAAACAGCAGATGGATGAAATGGTGAGCCTTGCTTTCGAGGATTTCGATACTCTGCGATTAAGTTTTGGAGAAGATATGTTTGATGAGGATGAAGATGAAGAAAGGAATGAAAGAAAAGATAATGTTCAGGAAACGAGAGAAGAATTTTCTTCTCCCGATGGAAGAATAAAAGGGTTTAGAATTAAAAGGGTGAGGAGATCATAATGGCAGATAGAAAAGAAGACGAAAAAGATAATGGCAAAGAGAGTAAGAACGGAAAGATAAAAGAAGTAAAGCTTAAGGTAGTCGAGGCATTGCAGGATGATGCATATAAGGGAATTGCAAGAATTGATCCTCAGGTAATGAAAGCTCTAGGATTGAATAGGGGGGACATCATTGTTGTTAAGGGTGACCGGGAAACTTCAGTGATTGTTGATCGTGCCTATCCTGCGGACGTGGGTGAGGGAATAATTAGAATTGATGGACTGATAAGAAAGAATGCAAAGACTGGAGTTGGAGAAGCAGTTTTGGTTAGAAAGGGAGAGATTGTTGCTGCAAAGAAAGTGGGAATTGCTCCTGCGCAGAAAAATATAATGGTTCAGGGAGATCCTGAAATGTTTAAGAACGGACTTCTTGGTCGTGTGGTTACAAAGGGAGATGTGCTTTCTCTCGGTGGAGTACAGAGAAGAAGAGATTTGATGAGTGAAGGATTGCCAGACTTCTTTGGAGATATGAATGATTTGTTTGGCGGTGCGGGAATGGGTTTTTCAGGATTCCAGCAAATTAAGTTTATGGTTATTTCAACCTCGCCAGGGCAGGCATGCATAATCAATGAAAATACTGAAGTTATACTTAATCCCAAGGCAGTAGATATATCTGAAGATAGCGCTCCAGATGTAACCTATGAAGATATTGGTGGATTGACAGAAGAAGTTAAAAAAATAAGAGAAATGGTTGAATTGCCTTTGAAACATCCAGAGATATTTGACAAGCTAGGTATTGAACCACCAAAGGGAGTTATTCTTCATGGACCTCCGGGAACTGGTAAGACTTTGCTTGCTAAAGCAGTTGCAAATGAAACTTCTGCGCATTTTATTCTTTTGAATGGACCAGAAATTATGAGCAAGTTCTATGGGGAAAGTGAGAAAAAAGTTAGGGACATTTTTGAAGATGCGGAGAAGAATGCTCCTTCAATTATATTTATTGACGAGATTGATGCAATTGCTCCAAAGAGGGAAGATGTAACTGGAGAAGTTGAACGACGTGTGGTATCCCAATTGCTTACAATGATGGATGGTTTGAAGAGTAGGGGAAAGATAGTTGTAATTGGAGCGACGAACAGAGTCAATTCAATTGATCCTGCATTAAGAAGACCTGGAAGATTTGATAGGGAAGTTGAAATTAGTGTGCCAGACAAGCCAGGAAGATTAAATATTCTTAAGATTCATACGAGAACAATGCCCTTGGACAAGAGTGTTAATTTAGATATGCTCGCTGGAAAGACACATGGTTTTGTCGGAGCAGATTTGAATGCACTTACAAAAGAAGCGGCAATGGCAGTTCTAAGAAAATTGTTGCCAAGTTTGAAGATAAATGATGAGGAAGCGATTCCTAAAGAGATTCTTGATAAGATAATTGTAAAGGCAGAAGATTTTGATGATGCTCTGCGTGTGGTCAGACCAAGTGCAATGCGCGAGGTGCTTGTCGAAACGCCAAATGTGGGTTGGGATGATATTGGAGGACTTGAAGAAACAAAACAAAGTCTAAAGGAAGCAGTTGAATGGCCACTTAAAAATCCTGAAGGATTCAAGAGATTGGGAATACGCCCACCAAGAGGAATTCTTCTATACGGTCCTACTGGAACTGGTAAGACGATGCTTGCTAAAGCTGTGGCAAAGGAAAGCGAAGCTAACTTTATTCACATTAAGGGACCTAGCTTGTTGAGCATGTGGGTTGGAAAATCCGAAGAGGGAGTTAGGAAAGTGTTTGAAAGAGCAAGACAGGTTGCTCCTTGCATAATCTTCTTTGATGAGATAGATTCGATGGCTGGAAGAAGAGGTGGAGATAATGGACAGAAGGTTACTGAACGTGTTTTGAATCAATTGCTTGCGGAAATAGATGGCCTGGAGGGTTTGAAGGACGTAACAATAATTGGTGCGACAAATAGACCGGACATGCTGGATCCCGCATTACTTCGACCTGGAAGATTTGACAGAATTATTTTAGTGGATGTTCCAGATGAAAGAAGTAGGAGAGCAATATTTGATGTGCATATGAAAAATACGCCAATTGACAAGGATGTTGATGTGGCTGAGCTTGTAAAAATAACAGAGGGATTTGTTGGAGCTGACATTGAAGGACTTGTGAGAGAAGCTTCATTGAATGCATTGAGAAAAGATGGCACAGCAAAGGTGGTATCAAGAGAGGACTTTGAGGAAGCATTGAAGAAGTCAAAGCCATCGGTGTCTCCAGACACGGCAAAAATGTATAAGAAGATGGAAGATTTATATCTTAAGCAGGCAAAGGCCGGATTGGAAACGGGTCCAATTTATGCCGGATAAAAGTGTATTCTTTCCATTAATAATCCCTCTCTAAATGAAATTTTTCCTTCTAATTGTGTTCTATCGAACTTTGGGGTTATTTTGTAGAATCCGTAATAGAATTTGTCTCCATTTTGATATCTTTCTGGGAATCCAAACAGGCTAGTTATCTCTCTATCAAGTTTATCTCTTTCTTCCCGAATTAATGGCGGGTAGACTAGCTCTCCAGGTTCTATGTCAGTATCTCTAACAAATGGATTTCTTCTTTTATTCTCACGAATTCGATATTTTATTCCTGCCTCTGTTAATTTTGCTTCAATTATCTCTCGCGTGAGTCCATTTACAAAAATTAACCCTTTCATTTCCATTTTATGGGTCTTGAGTGGCTAGTCTCATCGCCTCTTTGCATGTTTCTTCCAAACTGGAAAATATTTTAAGATTTGGCAAATCCTGAGATATATCATATCTCAGGGTGTGTATCTCTGAGAAATGATTATCTGTTCCGATACAAAGATTTGTGGATGGCCTGAATTTTTTAGTGGTTGTCCAATCGCCAAGCTCCTTACGAGTCATTGCACCATAGGATTTGTCGCAGCTATGTTTTGCAGCGCTAGGTAACCAGAACATTATTGATCCGCCGTCTTTGGATGCAAATTCTAAATGATATCTTTCCCATTCTCTCTGTCTATGAAATTTTTCGTTGTTGCCTGGTTGAACGTATTTCATTAGCGCCGAGTCCAGTCTCCTTGCAGGGGAGGCTATCATTACATCTTTATTGAGGGAAAATAAGGTATTTATGGCATCATCATGCCAGGAAGGGGCATCTCTTATTGGTCCTGCTAAGAAAATGAACGGATATTCTAACTTTTCAACATAGGTGTTCGGAAGGATTATTTTGCCCATAATTTTGTTCTTAAAAGGAACTATAAAAAGATTATTGTGTTGTAATTATTTTCTTATCCTTCGTAATAAGGATTGTATGTTCTGCCTGGGCGACCTTTCCTCCACCGCGTTCGATAAGTTGATGGTATGAATGAAGGATACCAGCTTCTTCAATTCTTTTTACTGCAATCAATGCTCTTGTGCCAAACTTTTTTACAAGCCAGCGAGTGCAGAATGGCAAGGTTTGATATTCTTCTACAATATACATTAGAACTTCACGGGCGAAGTTATCGCGAACTGCACCTTCACTCTCCAGGGAATAGATTGTTGAAGGTTTTCCATCACGGACGGCGCCAGCCCCATTTGTAGTGAATGGTTCGATTGCATAGGCTCCTTCTTCCAGGGGCATAGTTTGAGAATTATCATAATTTGGAATGGTTATTCCAGCATGGATGACATTTGGAGAAAGCGAGTGCCCAGACAAATTATGTACTGGGACAAAGCCGTGCTCATTTATTGTTTTTTCAATTGCTTGTCCTATCTCTCGCAAAGGTATGCCTAGTCTTACTACTTCCAATGCTTTTTTTAGAGCTGCTTCAGCAGCTTCAATAAGTTTTTTATTTTCTTCCAGACCATCAAGGTCAAATGAGAGTGACGTATCGGCAATACATCCATCAATGTGCACTCCAAGATCTACTTTTAGTAATCCATGGGCAGTCTCCTGGTCGTTGAATAGGGGGGTTGCGTGTGCTGCAATTGTATCTATGGATAAATTGACGGGGAATGCTGGCTTTCCACCTAACTCTTGTATTTTAGATTCTATTTTTTCAGCAATTTCTAATAATGGAACTCCCGATTTTACAATTGTTTTCACATATTCTTTGACTTTGGCTGCAATTTTGCCTGCTTTGATATAATTCTGTTCTTCCGTGCCTAGATCATTATCCAATGCTTGAGGTTTATCATCTTTAATTTGTTTGACTGTTTTTTTTGTCACAAGTGGTTTAGTTGCAGTGCTGACTGCGCCCTTTGCCCCATAGGATGATTGTCCGCCGTAATTTTTTTCAGTCATCTTAGCTCCTTTCTCACTCTTCTATCTTTGGGAACGTAGTTGAAAAGCTTTTCGCCATTGGATTTGCAGCAACCTAAAAAGTCATTCCCGTATTTGATAACATAGGTTCCTTTAGGTGCAACTATATCCAAGTCTTCACCTTTCATCCATTTTTTAAGTTGTTCATAATTGATTTCTATAACTCCCTTTGTGATTCTATTTGCAAGAAGCTGTGTTGCATCGAAACTTAATCGGTAATCTCCTTCTTTCTTTAGAACGTAAATGCCGATTATCTCAACTCTAGCAATTTGCCAGAGATCTTCTATCTCTTCTGTGGAAAGAGAGCCGGAGAAAGCACGAGTTTTCTCTTTTCCACCTTCAAATATCAAATAGGGAACTTCTTCTATACCATATTGTTCTTTCAGTCCAGTCATTATCTCTTTTTTCTCACTGCTTTTCAGATATCTCATTTTATTTCCTCCAACAATGTTAACTTTGATACAAAAAATCCTTCGCTATCGTTATCCTGGGGATAGATACGACAGCATTTACCAATTTCTGGCAAAAAGGTTTCATCTCCCCATTTAGAAATGCCTGGCCTGCATTTCAAAGGCAATGCAATGGTCTCAAGTTTAACTGGAAAATTGCGTAGAGCAAAATTTACTACTGATTCATCTTCCTCTGGAGCGTGAGTGCAAGTGCTGTAAACAAGAGTTCCTCCAACTTTAAGGCATTTGAGTGCTGAAGCCATCATCTTTTTCTGTTGACGACCGAATTTCTTCACAACTTTAGGATTCCACATGAGGAATGTTTTAACGGACGAACGCAGGGTTCCTTCTCCAGAGCAGGGAGCGTCAAGAAGTATTTTATCAAACTTTTTGAATGAAGTGGCCAGGCGTTCACATAATTGCACGCCATCATTTCTTGTTATGATTGTGTTCATGGCACCACAACGTTCCAGGTTTGCGGAAAGGATTGCAATTCTGTCCATTTTAAAATCATTTGCAATTATTGTTCCTTGATTCTCCATGCGTGCAGCCATTTGGGAAGTCTTGGAACCTGGAGAGGCACAAATATCTAGAACAAGTTCGCCAGGTTTTGGATCTAAAGCTAGAATTGATAGCATTGAAGAAATTTCTTGGACATAGTAGTATCCAAGAAGGTGTTCAAGGGAAGAACCTAGCTCTCCAGGGTCTAAATTCGATTCAATTATCATTATTTCAGGATAATCGGAGAATGGTTGAACAACTTTCCACTTTTTATTTAACCTTTCCATTAATGCATCGGGTGTTATCTTGAGATTATTACATCTTATGAAGTTTCGAGTAGGCATGTGAATAATCTTTTTGAATTTTTCAAAATCAGCAGGATCCGACAGGAGTGTTTGCATTCTTTGCTCGAAAAGAGGCTTCATTTCATACTTGTGTTTTTTCTCAGATCGGTTGGCAAGGAAATTTTCAAGTTTGGCAATTTTCTCTTGGTCCTTGTCTCTATTGAGATGTTTATATCCTCTGAGCTGTTCTTCTATTCTTGAGCAGGGAACTAGTAATCCACGAAGATTTACCATGATTGGTTCTTCCAATCTCGTATTTAATTTTTCCCAGTTGTTGTTTTGAAGTATTTCAAAGTCAACCATGATCTCTACTTTGACACCATCTATTTCATATTCTGAGTAATATCCCTTGAATGGACCCTTCTCCATGAATTCGAATTCTTTTTTTTCATATTCCTTCAGATCTTGTGCAACGAATTCCATGTTAGTCCTGTCTATCATGATATCTAGGTCGTGTGCTGCAACATCCACGCCTTGAACAGCGAGATTCGTACTTCCTATAAGTACCCATTTGTATTTCTTGAGCTTTCTAGCTAGGATTGTCAATGCATTTAGTATCCTGGAGTCTAACATAATTCTAATGAGAAATGTGGGGTTTTAAGGTTGTTGTTTTCTTAGAATAAAGGTTTAAATATACCCGTTTTTGACAACTTTCATGGCAAGTTTGTTCGATACAATAACTCAGAACATGGTTTTAGCAGGCGTTGTAAGTAAAAAATCAAAGGATTTTGCAGAAACTGTGAATGAATACAATCGAGATTATGAATTGAATATGGATCCTGCTGCTCTTCTTTTACCAATGTATATGACTTCTCATCTTTGGTCACCTCCAATAGAAAGAAACAATGTTAGTGAGGAGAGCCTTGCTCAAACAAGGCATAGAAGAATCAATCTCTTGAAGATTGAATCTCTAAGAATTTTAGGTTATGCTGCTATGACTGGCCTTGTAATGTACATGTAAAAAAAGAAAAATAGTTTTTGGCTATTGTGACGTCAAAAAAAAATAGCCTCAATAGTAAGTGAGGCGCGAAGCGCCGAACGCGCTCGGCATCGGCGCCTTTAGATTTTAAATTTGTCATCAAAAGGGCGGTTAATGGTGATTAACCGAAAGTAGAATTTAGCCTACGGCTTTTTCTTCCTGCAAGAAAAACTTTCGAGCTTTAGTTTCTCGCTTCGTTTAAGCGGACGGAAAGCGGACGACGCTCTGACGTCTAATCATGCTTAAACAAAATCGCACTAGAACGAATAGGAATTTATGGCTGGCTCAGTATTTACCAACCCCCACCCGACGGCGCGCTTGCAAAAGAATTTAAATCGATGATTGCTATAAAAGAGATGAATAAAAAAGAAAAAAGGTTATCTCCTCGAGTTAGGAAATTAATTAAAGAGGCCAAAGATATGCCATATTTTTCACAAGAGTTTACAGATAATGCCGTGAACCATTTAAAATCAATTGACCCGCAGGAATTGAACCTTTATGACAGACAAAAACTTGGAAGAGAGCTTCGAAGAGCAGAACATAGAAGGCATAGCTACCATGATTTAGACAGTGCTAATCCTACGTATAATGTCAGTAGTTCGGATGAGCTAGTTGGGATACAAAAAGGTTTCTTTAGAAGAATTCTTGAAAAACTCGAAAAAACAAAAGGTGCGGATAACGACCTCGTCGAAGCCCAAAGACTCGAAATGAAAAAAAGCCAATCTACACCAGGCTTCTATTGTTATGCTGGAGAACGTTACATGGATCAAGGACGCCTTAACAAAGCGCTATACTGCTATGAACATGCTATAAACACGATTAATCTTTTACCACAAACTGCAGATGGAAGAAAAGAGAATGAAAAACTAGAAAAAAGAATAGACAGTGGTTTGTTACAAGTTAGAAGAATGAAAGAGGCGATAGATGAAAGAAAGCGCAAGGTGGGAATGAAAAATGCAAATTTAGCATCTCACTTTCTTTCTATAATTGCCGTTACAGGACTCATCGCAGGTTTATTTTTTTTATCTTCAAATATAACTGGTAATGTAATTGCCAGTTTAAATCAAACATCGAGTAATTTGACAGGCGGAATTTTATTTACAATTGGTTTGATAGCTAGTTTTATCTATTTCAAAAGGAAATAACTAACCAAAAACAGCGTGCGCCGTCCCCCACCCTAATTGTTCGCCAGCCATAAATTCTAATAAATAATGCGATTACGCTCGAAACAGCTCTTCAAGTAAATTATACCTCGCGTGGCTCTTAGTTCACACACGCGCTTCTCTGTGGAAGTCGGTTAATCTCTCATAAGAGGTATCTATCTCAATTCTTCCAGAATTGTTCTCTTAGTTCGAAAATCAGCAGGTTGACCTAACTTTCACCTCATCTTTTATTAATTAGTGGGCGAAAGTTCGTTTACATTGTAGGATTAGACGAAGACAAGATATACGAAATATGCTTCCATATTTCGAATAGCCGAGCATAGTTGGAATAGACTAGGATAGCGAGGTATGGAAATATATTGATAATTGTTAAGTCTGTCCAGGAATTCTATAGTGTATGGCTAAAGAAAGAATCATAACTCCTTCCTTCGGAATTTTCTTGAATAATTTGAATACGGTGGATGGAGATGATGTGCCTACATGTCTGTCACAAAATCAACAGCTTCTCGATGCATTCCAGGAGTCTAATTTTACTTTCGATGTGAAAGAGTTTTACAATGATACATGCACTTTGAGGCATGACGGAATGCAATTAAAAGGAAGTGATCAGGATAGACAGAAGTTTTTGGAGCATGTGGAACACGATATGTATTTAGTCCAGGGTTCTGGATTAGAAGCAAGCACTCTAGAGATTACAAAAAAATTAGCTCATGCAGCAGAAAGGCAAGGCAGGAAGATATTGTTAGTTCAGGTTGCCAATTGCAGCTCAATTAGCATCGAGAAATACGATTCTGGGGAAAGTTGGATGGAACAAGAATTGGCGGCTCCGGAGATGCCCGTTTGGGATTTGTATGACAAATTCTTTAAAACCCTCGGACCGGACTATCAAACAAGAGTTGTTCTTGCTGGACAACATTTGAAATTTGATGAGCCATGCCCCTATGCAATTAGGTATGACAATCATCTCCAGTTTATGGAGGATTGTCCAAGATTAGTTAAAAACTATTATAAATTAATTCAAACACATCCCCAGTTGGTAAGGGCTAGAAGAGAGTTACTTGGTGCGAATCAATCAGCGTGGGAATCTGGTTGAGGGATAGACTATGAGAATATGTTATGTTGGAGGAAATGTAGTAGATTGGACTGCCAAATTGGATAAATCAGAGTTAGCTAGAATGGCTGATTTAAGTGATGAAAATAAGAAGAAAGGAGTTTTTGTCCCCAAAGAGGATATAATTCTCAAACTAGTCGGAGGTACAGTTATGTATCTTACTTTAAAGGCTGGAAGGGAGAACCGGTTTGAGAAAAATATCACCGACGATTCTATCTGGACACTGAGTGATAAGATTGAAGGTGTAACCGAGACCAAATCCCTAAATTGCATTCCTCGACCTGGAGGAGGCCCCACAAATAACTATTATGCGGCTGCAACACTTGAGCAGAGTTTTGGTTCAGTTATTAGTTTAGAATTGCTCGTTTCAGAACTAAATAGATTTGTGAGGGATACTCTTGATGGAGAACTTGATAGGTCAAATCGTTCGTACAATTGGATTAGAAAAACTGATGGAGATGCCATCAACATAAGCCTCCGTTCCAATGGAGATAGGGTTGCATATACTTCAAGGGAAAAGCCATTTGAAGAATCAGAAATTGGAGATTTAAGATTAAAGTTGGACAGATTTTTGAGATTTGAACGCAATGATCTTCTTGTTGTAAATAGTGTAAAGGATAAGAGTTATCTTGAAGGGATATTAGATAGATATGATGAATCTGCAAAATCTGGGAATCAACCACATCTTGTTGCTGCTGTGACCAATTCTATGTTGGCAGAGAGGAAGAACGGACTTGATGTATGCAGACTAGTGAATTCAGCAGAGATATATGTTTCAAATCAGGAAGAATTCTTTGAATTTACTAAATCGGAAATGTTTACCAATAGAGGAAGTGCAAGTCAGTTGACGTCAAGAGATTTCTATAGGGGGATGCTTAAAATACTAGAAGGTTCTGAAGGCGGAAGTTCAAAGAGAAGGGTGTACGTTACTAGGGGTAAGGAAGGAGTATACATGCTGGATTCTGATGGAATATTATATTGGCAAAAAGTTTCAAGTTTTAGCAGTTCTAAACCTGAAGGAGAAGAAATGGTAGACCAAAATGGGGCTGGAGACACATTTACGGGTGTAATGACTCTACTTGAAGCAAGAGGAGGCTATAATTCTCTAGAAATTTTAGATTATGCTCATGCTGCAGCCCAATTATGTATTAGAAGAGAGGGGGCCAATGAGGCAGGATTGATTACTCGAGAATCTATTCGTGCATTTAGGGAAGATCATGAAGAGTCAATTAGAAAATATGACTTGTCAAAGGATAAGTTTGAATCACTTCTGACTATAAAGTGTAATCTCTAAAATGAGCAAAATACTTGTAACTGGAGGGGCTGGATTCATAGGAAGTCATGTTGTTGATATGCTTCTTGCAAATGGGCATCGAGTGTTTGTTGTGGATAACTTGTCTACGGGTGTGAAAGAGAATGTTAATCCTAGAGCCAATTTCTATAATTTAGACTTGGGTGATGAAAATAGCGTGAAGGAGATATTTGAGAAGGAAAAACCTGAGATTGTATATCATCTGGCTGCCCAGATTGATGTTCGCAAATCTCTGGAAAAACCAGTGGAAGATGCACGCATAAATATTTTACATACGTTGCATTTGCTTGAACTTTCCAGGGAGCATGGAGTAAAACACTTTATTTTCTCATCTACTGGCGGAGCAATATATGGTGATACTAGAAATTTGCCAACACCGGAGGAGGAGAATGAAGAACCTGTTTCACCCTATGGTTGTGCTAAGCTTGCAGTTGAGAAGTATTTGAACTATTACACCAAGGTACATGGAATGAAAGTTACCGTATTAAGGTATTCTAATGTGTATGGCCCAAGACAGAATCCAAAAGGAGAGGCAGGAGTTATTTCTATATTCTTGGAAAGTCTGCTTGCAAGAAAGAAGCCAATTATCTTTGGAGGAATACAGACCAGGGATTTTGTTTTCGTGAAAGATGTTGCCAAGGCTAACTTGCTTGCATTGAATTCGGAACTTTCAGAAGTGTATAATGTTGGTACGGGCAAGGAAACTGATATAATTGAGGTCTATAGCAAATTGAATAAGTTTTTCAAAAAAAAGATTGAACCAGAATATAGAGAGAGACGAGCTGGGGAACAAATGAAATCAAGCCTGCATTGTGGAAAGATACGTGCCCATTTGGGTTGGCAGGCTGAGACTTCCCTCGATGAAGGTCTTGCTCAGACATATGCTTGGTTTTTGACTAGGAATAATTTAAGTTAGAACGGAACAGAAACATCTTTAAACTATAGTTTATCTATAGAATAATGAAAAACGAAATAAGCACCATTCAACTTAGAGCCAATGTAAAGAATGATTTGGATAGAATGAGGGAGAAAAGCAATGAAAGTTACGAAGATGTGATAGTCAGAATGATTCAAACCATAGAAAGTAAAAGGCGGGCACAGGAAGATCTGATGATTGAAGGATGTAAGGTTATGGCTGAAGATATGTTAGAGATTAATCGCGAGTGGGAGCAAACTGACGCCGAATTAGATTGGGAATGGAAAGATGATGGAGATAAAAAGGGGAGACATTCTTCTCGTTAATTTTGAACCAGTTAGGGGAAGTGAACAGGGCAAAGTAAGGCCAGCAGTAGTTGTTCAGAACGATGTTTTTAATAGATTTAGTCCGTTGTTAATTGTCATTCCATTAACTTCTAAGATATATACTAAGGGATATCCAACAAATGTATTCGTTAAAAGTGAAGAATCTGGCTTAAATAACGATTCTACTATTTTATCAAATCAAATAAGGACTATAGATAAATCAAGAGTAGTAAAGAAGATTTCGTTCTTGAATTCAGAATTAATGAAAAAAGTAGATATGGCCATTAAGGTCTCTTTAGCTCTGAATTAGAACAATTTAGCCTGTTTAGTTGGCTGTGATAAATCCTCAAAGGATTTTCCTAGCAATGAGAGAACTTGATTGGCAATTGGGGCGATTTGCTTAGTTATGTAATGGTCATAATCCAGAGGGTGAGTGTGTTTTTGAATTGGTTCTGGACCTGATGTTGTGATATAGTATTCTATTACATTTGAATCTAATACATCAAGTAGACGGGCTGCTTTTACGTGTGGGGGAGTCATCTTCGTGTATTCTGCCAGATTTTTTCTAATTGATTTTCTGTAAATGAGAAGTTTATCCATCTTGCCTGCACGAATGTCTTTTACATATTGCGCAATAAACTTCTCAACAGGTTCATTGTGGAATGTTTTCATCAATAATTCCTTCTGGAATTCCTGCGCGGCTTCTGTCCAATCTCCTCTTATTGCTTCCAGGCCAGTAATTTGCAGTTCTTCTTTTCCATTTTTCCAAAGAAGTCCGGCGTAACGCTTCTTTGCAGCTACCTTTTCTACTTCTTTCTCCGGCTCTTCCTTTTCTTTGCTTGCTTTCTTCTTTGCTGGCTTCATTCTCACACCTGGAATCATTAAAGAGAGGAAGTGTTTTTCAAATTGCAATTCCAGGAAAGATTTTCTCTTGAAATGCTTCTGCACGTAGTCATGGTAGAACTTATTGATTGTATTCTGTATTTCATATCCAAGTTTGCCTGCCTTTTCTTTGTCAAGGCCAGTTTCTATGAATACGGAATCCGTATCACTGTAAATTACTTTATACCCTAATTTTTCAATTTCCTTCGCCGTATCTTGGATTGCCCATCTTGCGAATGCCGTAATGGAGCTGGCCATGTTGAAATCGAAATATCTGCAGTTTGGTGAAGCAAGAACACCCCAGAATGAGTTCATGATTATTTTTATTGCGTAGCTGGAGAGTTCTCGTTTTTCTTGCTTTGCTTTTTCTCTTGCAAAATGAAGTTTGCCAATTATTCCTGGCAAAATGCCTTCCTGGTTCTTGAAATATTCCTTATTTGGAGATTCTACGGGATCTTTTTCTTTCTTCAGTTCTTTTTTATTTTTAATGTGAGCTGCCGGATCTATGTTAAATGTGCAGATAATTGAAGGGTATAGGGATTTGAAGTCTAGGACTAGGACATTACGGAATATTCCTGCCTTGCTAGAAAAGACATATCCTCCCTTGAGACGTTCATCTTTTTGTCCGTATACTGTGCTTGGAGAGACTAAGCCGTGTTTCCTTGCTTCTCTTATATACAGGGAGTCGAATGCGGCAATGGAAGCAGTTAGCCTGTCTAATTCTAGGCCCACCAATTGCGAACGCTCTATTGCCAGGTCAATCATCTTTGTTTTTTCAAGAATTTCATAGGCTAGTTCACAGTCTTTCATGTTGTAGTCAACAAGTTTTTGCTGGTCTTTTTTATAGAGCTGAGAGATTTCATCGTGTCTTCCCTTTCCTTTGAGAATCTTTCCTTTTCCTAGAATTTCCTGGGCGACATCTTCTAATTTATAGGATTCGAATTCTGCATTTTTTATTGATGGGGCTTCTTTGATGAATGGGTCTTTTATCATATTCAATCCATCAAGGACCATTCTTCCAGGAATGTCCATACTTGAAGAACGGAAGAAGTTATCTTCAATTCTTGTCTTGGCTTCTGCATTCGTTCTTCCAATGTCAAACGGAATTCTATTTTCTTTGAATAAATCTTGTAGGTACTTCATATCAAAGTCAATGACATTCCATCCGGTGATAATGTCTGGATCAAATTTGTTTATTGCTTCTTTAAACTTGAGAAGGCAGTCGGTTTCATTCTTGCATGAAACGGTTTCCCGCAGTTTTTGGTTGGTAATCATAAATGTTTGCTTATATCCTGGTGCATACAAGCCGATGCAGAGAAGTTTCTTTGTCTGCCCGTCAGTTTCTATATCCAGGGATAGAGTTTTCAAATTTGGTTTGTAATCACTTTGCTTGATTTTAGCTTCCCTATAGACGCGGTCGACTTTCTCAGAAGGGTCGTATTCGCCTTGAATTTCTAGGCTTCCTAAAAGGTCCTGGTCAATTATGAATCGCGTATGTGGCTTGATATCCGATTCATAGGTTGGAATATCAAGTTTGTGAAGTGCGGATGCTAGTTTTCCTAGCTCTGCTTGAAGGTCATGACTTATTTTTATGACTTTTTCCCCTGCGAATGTTTTCAACGAGGTTTTTTCTGTTTCATATTTGCTGAGAAGTTTGTTGGCTTTCTTTAGTTCTTTCTCAGCTATGAACATGTATGGCTTGACTTTGTTGACTGTGGCAAATGATTGGCCATTTTCCAGTCTTCCAAATAGTTGTACATAGGTTTTGTCGTCAATTATCTGATAGTCTGCCTGCACAATGAATCCTTTAATGCTCGTCATTCTTCTAGATGGTTGGGGAGATTTTTATAGGTTGTTATTTTTGCTTATTATTGTTTATTTTGCATATTTAATATATGGTTGAATGTACTTAGAAACTAAGTTTTGTCCGGATGTTTCGTATAATAATCGTATATCTTGAGCACTTAAGTCTGTTATACGCAAACTACCACTAGACCAATAACCTATAACGTGGTTAAAACCTCTAACTTCATCTATTAAGTCTTTTTCTGTTTCTTTTAATCGTTTTCCATAATCTACTTTGTCAGCTAGAGAAATGTCCGGTTCAGATAGACGTTCTGTATATTCTACTTTTTTCCCCTTCAAATATCTTATCTCTTCTGAATATCCACTAATGAGTTCTTTAAACGATTTTCCATTAAATTCGTAAGATATCGAAGGTTCACGAACGAAAAACTTTCTCAAATATGGATCTTCATAAGCAAGCTCTCTACTCATCCAGCCAACAAACTCATCAGAAACTTCTCCAGTTCTAGGTTTAAATGGGATTGGATTTTTAACCCAACGTATGGAATGTCCAAGCTCTTCTGCTAAGCTCTCCACAATCTCTGACATTGGTTGATTTGAATCAATCGTCATTCTATGACTCATTCGACTATATGCGGTTGGCCCACCAAACTGTAAATTAGGCATTGATTCAACAGGCATACCAGTTTTCTCTGCAAATCGTAACTTCATTAACTCGTATAGCACTTGTACTCTTTTTTCACCTTCCACTCCTAATTGTTTGACTGAAACTGCGTCTGCTTGCGCGGCTCCTCTAGATAATATTGGTTCCCAAAGTCTCTCAGCAGTTGCTGCAGCATCATCAGTAACTTGTGCGAAAAGTACACGATTCAATTCTCCGTTTGGACCATCAAGCATTCTACTAGCTGTAAATGCTTCAGCTCTCGCTTCTGCACTTGTTAAACCCGAGACAGAATCTAGGTTGGCTAGATTCCTAGAATAGAATTTTGCTGAGAGCGCATTATCTTGACCAGCAATTTCGGTCAAAAGAAGTTCCATATCACCAGTTTGATAAACTCTCATTGGATCTGATGTATGAGCGCCGAATATTTTAGTATTTTTTAACATTTTTTCAGCAGCAGAGGCATCTTCGAAAACTAGACTAAACTCGCCGAGTTTTGTGCCTGGAATTATATCTTTTAGACCTGCTCGAGCTTCTTGTTTGAGTTCAGAACTAAGCAAGGATGCACCTTCCTTAGAAAGACCCTTCATCTGTCCCGGAACAACAAGCATAGACAACATTTCTCCAGCCGGACCTGGCACAGTAGCTTGAATAGCAAGACCTGCAGCGGTACCTACCCCAACATCTCCTGCAAGACCTGCAGCTCCAACTGTTAGGTCTGCGGCCGTACTGCCAAAACTAGCTTTAGTTATCAATAAGCTCTTGCCCGCGTTACTCATCGCAGCGCTAGCTTCAGATATTGAAGTAATCGCACCATTTGCCAAAGCTGATCTGCTGGCTAAACCAGATATCAATGCTTCTGAAACTGTTGTTCCACCAGTAATCTCGCTTGCACCCGTAATTGCTCTCCATCCGGTAGCTGCAGATATCCCAAAACTTCCAGGAGCTAAGGCTACTGGGCCAAGTGTAGCTGTAGTGGCGAGAGGAGATGTAGCACCTCCTAACGCTTTTACCCCCCAACTATCTAAAAATGAAAGATCGTTCACGAAATCGGCTGAAAACTTACCAGCTCCACCACTTTTAATAAATTGTCCATTATTTGTTTGGAGAGTGTTAGCCACATAACTTTGGATTGCAATAGCCTTGTCTGAGGAAACTCCAAGCACTTCCATGTAGTCTCTCGGCTTAAAGTTTATAATTTCCTCAAAAGAATATTTGTAATCTCCATTTTCTTTTTTTCCCAATAGATATGAAACATAATCATCTCCGCGTTTGTTTTCGCTTTGAGATTTCATGAAATTCTCAAAGTTTATTTCTTTATTCTGCATATAATCTGTTCCAAGAGCTAAGTATGCCGAAGTCAAACCAATTTTATAGTTTGTTGGCGAAAGTGCTTTCCACATTTCCGCATATTCATCATTGCTAGTAACCAGCTGATCAGTTTCATAAGAACTTGCTGCTTGTTCTTGCATATTTTGAGCAATTTCGCCATCATATTTGAATAGTGCAATCGCCATTTGTCTTTGGGCATTTTTTAATACTTTATTGTTTGGATCAGAACGAACTGCATCGGACAAATAAGTGTATGCCTTTGGAGGGTCTGCATTAGGGTTTCGCATATCTGTATAATATCTGGCGAAGTCTGCATCAACTTGTGTTCTGGTTGCTACATCCTTTGCGTTTTTCATACTCTCTTGCAGGTTTTCATAGACATCCTCGTACTTACCAAGATTAAATTGCGCATTTCTTTCTAAACCTAAGGCAAGGGAGGAATATTCAGGACTGGCTGCCAATTCCTTTGTTAATGATTGAAGTTGATTATACTTCTCTTTTCCATAGTCATCAAAATCCGTTGTTCCTTCTGCATATAGAGCAGCTAATTGATATTTCAAAGCATTTCTTTCAGAAGGAGAAAGAGCATCATAATTAGTATCTAACACGTTACTGACTGAAGAGATTTTATCTTCTAGAATTTTTCTTTGATTATCCAGTACTTGTTGACCATAATTGGCCATGGACTCTTGTGTTGCGAAAATACCATATGAAGTAATGTATTGTCCATCTCGTATTCCTGCTTTGGTTTGTCCGTCTTTTTCTGCATATATCTTTACGCCATCCATATCATTGTAAACTGCCAGATTCTGGCTTGGAGTGGATTTTGTTGCATAGGCCAATTGCATTTCTTTGATATCTTTAGATGGTTCTCCAGTTGGTGTTTTAATCTGTCCGTTTTCAAGAAGAAATTCCTTTCCCGTATTTGTAATCTTTGCATTTCCCTGGGCACATTCAAATGAATTCTTTTCTGAATCATATTTTGTCAACATATCTGAGCTTAAACCAGAGTAACTTATCTTAGATGATTCTGTGCCATCTAACCTCGCCATTCCTTTAAAGAGGATTTCATTTCCGTTTATTGAAATGGCAGAGCCCTTTGTTTGTGAAAGATCTTGTTTTCCATCAAAGTATATGTCTTGAGCTGAATATTTTTTCCCACTACTGTCTGTAAATTCAATTCTTCCACTATCAGTGGCTGCTCTGGACACTCTTCCATTTTCCAGTTTGGCTGCAAAGTTTCCAGAAGATTTGAAGGACTGAGTTTCTTTATTGGCATTCGTGAAATCAAAAGAGGTATCTTTTCCTCCAATTTCATTTACCCTTGGGTTGAAATACACTTTGCCGCCTTTGTCAACTGAGAACTTAAAATCTTGTGCGTTGTAATTAAAAGAGTAATCTCCTTTCTCTGCGGCAGTGAATGATGCCATGACGATTTCATTAGATACTATCTGCAGCTGTGCATCAGTTATATCTTTTAGAACTGTTTTTCCAGATTCTATCTGATTTATTTTTCCAGTAATCTCAAAATTTCCCTTTGAATACTTGATGGTGCTCCCCTTTTCAGCATAAACCTTGATGCCATTTAATACTAACGGGTCTTTGGCACCCCTGCATTCGTAGAGGTCTCCTTTTTTAGTATATCCTTCAGGAACAATTGTGTCATCTGCATTCGAAGTTGTTTTTGTTTGTGTTGCAGAAGTTTGTTGAGTTGAAGGTGTAGTTTGTGGGTCTGGAGTTGTACTAGTTGTTGCTGCGCTCATTATGCCAATCTGAACGATTATTATAAATATGAAAATGGATGATATCACTAAGAATTTATTTTTCATTATCATTTTATCACGCTCGCAAATTGGAAGGAATAGGATATATTTTCAATCCTAGAGGAATCATCAATTATCGTAAAAGTAGTAGTTTTATTATCAAATGGTACGATGCCCACTTTAAACTTTGAACTGGAAAGATAGGTCATATCGATATATTTAGAATCAGCAATCTGTTTTTTGACAATCCCCTGTGCGAAAGAGTAAATTTCGTCGAATCTAACATTAACAGTGGATTCATAATTTGCTCCAACAATTGAAGTGGAGTTTTCCTTTGTGACAGATATTGGAAATATCATTCTGGAAGTTATTTTTCCGTTGCTTATTGTTGTGTTTACATTTGCTTCTCCGGGCGATATATCCATTGTGAAAAATTTATCTTGATTTATGCATCCAGGGGACGTATACTCAATGTAGGATGATATTTCTCTGGCAATTTTTTCTTTTGAAGGAAGAGTATTTTGGCCCAAAGATTGTCCATAGGCAACTTGGTAGAGCCCCGTATCTAAATAGTTGTCAGGTAGAACTATATATCCTCCCTGCAATCCAACAATCCTGATGGCGTCAATTTGTCTTTGATTAATACATTGTTGTACATATTCTTTGACTTTTGAGGTATCTGAAGACAAGGACGCATTTGTAGAAGGTCCTCGATTCACAAATAGGAAGAGGCCCATAATTATAATGACGACGGCTATGGCAACAATAACAAAAATAGCTATCTGACCTTGTTTATTCATACATTCTATGGGCATTTTGGATTTTTATAGTTTGTTGGTGTTTATTGGACCTTTCCAGGGCCGAGGAGGTATAGGTTTTACATGTGATACCCTTATATTTTAGGGTAAATTAACATCTATCTTTGTCACCTGGGAGAAGTAGAAAGGAGGATGAAAAAAAGACAATGAACACACTACAAAACATCGCAATAGGCGCTCTAGGATATGTGCTAGCAACTGGTACAATCGACCTGGGAGTAAGGACCTACAACATGGTTCAGGATCATGCCCATAGATATGAAATGCCGGCTGAGGAATTCAGGGAAAAGGCTTCTTTGAACCCATACAAGCATGAAGGTCTTCATGGAAATGGACTTAGTTTGATTACTGCAGTTGCGGGTGCAAGTATTGCCATCAATGCTACAAGCAAAAAGAGGGAATACTGAACGATTCTTTAATTTTTTATATTTTTTATCCAATTTAATAATATTCATATATCATGTTACTCCGTGGTGGTAACAATTAGAAAGGTTTAAATATTGGCATTTAGTGAGATTTTTATAGGAAAAACATGGGACTAGGAAAAACATTGGCTGCAACGGTTATAGGCCTTAGCATAGCTTGCGGAACGGTAGATTTGGCAGTTAGGGTGGTTAATACGATTAGAGACTCTTCTCCCGTTGAAGGTGCAAAGTATTCCATTGGCAATGTATATAATCATAGGGGAATGGGTAGTTTTTATGAAATTGCAACTCTCGGTTCTGCAATAATTGCTTCCGCAACTCTTGCCGAATTGAACAGAAAAGACAGGAGACATAACTAGAATGACAACTGAATTGTTAGATTTGGTAGATAGTAAGGTATTGAGCCCTAGAGTTGTATATCGATGTTCTCAGAAGGGTATGCAGAATGCGGATTACATCTATGAACGATTAGATCGAGCTTCGAAACTTCCAGTTGGACACAGATATAGGGAAGATGTTCTAAAAACATTTGAACTTCCAGATAAATCTGAAGTATTAGCTGGATTTAAGGATCGTGTTAAGCCTTTCGTTTCAAAGGAATTCTTGAAAATATATGAAAATGGTAAAACTCCAGGATCAACTTCAGAGATGGGTGCGATGATTGAGGTTGCTTCTCTAGTTGATGTGGGGGAAAGGCTCAGGGCTCTGGAATCTGGAAAATTTGATAAATATAAAGCTAAAACTGTTGTTAGAGCCATGGTCGGAGATCCTTCTTTTAGAAGAATAATGATTGGTGAGTTGGAAGAAGATGAAGTTCCTCAAGAATTTTTAGAAGAAATATTAAATGGGAAGTCACTGAGAGATTTCATTGCTCAGTTTGACGGATTAAAATAAAATGACCAAGGGCAAATCAAAAAGATCAAGAGAAGGCAAGCCAAGTAAACTGGAAGCACCAGATCAGACTGGCAGAAGTCATGGCGTAAAATTTTTCTTTAGTGATGTTATATCGGACTATTTTGCAAGACAAGCTTTGGAAGCTGGTGAAAGAAATGTTGTTATAAGATATGAAGGACACAAAGGTCCTTCCGACTATACGAGGGAGAATCAGATATTTTATGCTTCATTCATGCCCATGAAAAGGGGAGAGAGCATGCCAAAATCTAGGTTCTATCAAGATTCAAGACATCCATACATGGAGGATGTGCGTTCTGATGACAGTTGTGCTCTATCCGGGTATGTTGCAAATAATGTGGCAGAACTTCTTAAAATGTTTGAAGATTATCGCGCTTCAACAAAGAATGCTCCAGTTGCAATATTACATGGGCGGAGTAAATTGGCTGGTGAAATCGTTCTGTCTCCAGATGTTGTTGTTAAGAAAGTGCCTTCAGGCAGAGTTGAACAGGGTGTTTTTGATTTTTATAATTCTGTAGGAAATTAAATAATTATCATTCTATTTAGAAAACATATTTATATTGCTTTTATCTATTGATTAGATGGAAGAAGATTTTATTAAAGGCAGTAAGCCAATTTCTAAGTTAAATAATAAAGGCAAGGCATTTGTCCAAAGGGTGTATGATGAACAGAAAGCAATATTTTCCCAGGAATTTGGCATTCCAGAGAATCAGTTTCCAAAATTGGTGTTTAGTAAGAAAAAAGTAATGGACTACAACATGGTAAAGAATAGAATTGCAGTTAATCGTGAAATGGGTGTTGGAGATGTTACGGAATCAATGGGTGAAGAGCTGGCACATTTTGTCAGAGCAAAGAAAGTAGGTAATCTTGGGCATTATATCAATACTAAGGAACTTCATTCTGAAGAGTTTCTGGGATTTGTTGGGAGAAAAATAGCTTATCTAGGATTACCTGAAGAAAAAAGAAAGAAACTATTTCCGAATGGTGAGCCCTCATTCGATAGAGTTTATGACTCTCTCGGTAAGGTTTTGAATGAACGTGGCTCTTCATTTATCAGAAATAAATATCGTGTTCTTTTAAAGACGGTGGGTGAGGCAAGAAAGGGTGGAAATGAAAAATTGGCAGAACAACTTTCAGATGTTGCACGTGCGATGGGTTTTGAGGAAGATGTGGATGTGCGAAATAGGATGCTTATCCATTATAGGCCTTACAAATACGCATCAAAACTGGATTTGTCAAAGGTAAAACTCCCCGAATTATTTGAAATGTCTGATAAGGAGCTGAGATATAGATATTTTAGAGCGGATCCCATTTATGGCATGCCTGAAAGAAGGGAGCAAACAAGTACTAAACGACAGGGTTTGGAGAAAATTGCTGCTACGGCTGCAATCTTCTTTGTTTCTTTTTCTTTGTTGTTTTTTATGGGCAATTTTACTGGGTTTGTAGTGTCTGATGCGTCAAATACCGGGGGAAGCTACATCGTTCTGATTGTTGCATGCCTAATTGCAGGATTTTTCTATTTCTGGCGTTCAAGAAAGGCTCATAAGCTATAAATAACCTGGTTGTCCTATATAGTAATGGGCTTACAGATAGGAGACATTGTTCCTAGGAAGGCAATAGAGTTTAAGGAATTAAAGGGAAAGACGATTGCTGTAGATGCATTTAATGCGCTATATCAGTTTCTTTCTTCAATAAGACAGGCAGACGGCACATCGTTGATGGATTCTCAGGGTAGGGTAACAAGTCATCTGTCAGGACTTTTCTATAGGAATATGGCTTTGCTTGCTGAGGGAATAAAATTAATTTATGTATTTGATGGAGCGTATAATCCTCTGAAGGGAAAGACGCAGGAAATGCGCCAAGAGGCAAGAGCGGCAATGCGTGAGAAGTATGAAGAGGCAAAGGATGAGGAAGATGTGGATGCCATGGGTAAGTATGGTGCTTCTCTGAGCAGGCTTGATAGTGTAATGATTGCCGAGAGTAAGGAATTACTTGAGGCGTTGGGTATTGCAGTTGTGCAAGCTCCTGGAGAAGGAGAAATGCAGGCATCTGCACTTGTGCAGGATGGACAGGCATATGCCGTAGCTTCGCAGGATTATGATGCGCTGGTTATTGGTTCTCGTCTTATTCAGAATGTGACTCTATCTAGGACAAGGAAAACGCGTTCGGGAACGATATACATTTCTCCAGAGATAATAGAATATGAAAAAGTATTGAATGAACTACGAATTGATAGCGATCAGCTAATCTGTCTGGCAATTCTCGTTGGAACGGACTTCAATCCTGGAGGAGTGAGGGGAATAGGACCAAAGAAGGCTCTGTCTTTGGTACAGCAGAAAAAATATCCCTTCTCCATTTTCAAGGAAGTTGAAGGTAGAATGGATTTCAATTGGCAGGATATATTTGAGATATTCAAGAAGCCCAATGTGGATAGAAAATTGCAAGTCGAGTTTCCCAATATTAATGAGGCGAAGGTAAAGGAAATTCTTGTTGATAGACATGAGTTTTCTCTGGAAAGAGTGGAAAAGCAATTGGAAAAGTTGAGGGAATTAAAAAAGCAAGGTGCGCAGAGGACACTGTTCTAGAAGATTATTTAAACTGATTTTGTTTTGAATGGGCATGGGTGATAAGTCGGGATATGGTGAGAATCCTCAGAAGGCAGAATCTAGATTGCATATAAATTCTTTTTTGATGGGAAGTCTTTTCACAGTTTTGTCAATCATTTGGGCTTTTGGTTCTGGCAAGATAAATCAATACATGGTTTTGCAGATGGTTTTAGCTATTCCTCTGATTTTGTTTGCAAGTCTTAGCTATGCCAAGATGGGATATGGGAGAAGTCATTCCATCTGGGATAAATTCGGATGGTTTACAAATAATTTAGGATATATCTTGTTTTTGAATGCAACTGGACTAATGGTGCTGGCTTTTGCTTCAAAGGTATTTGCTGTTTTGTATTTCGTATCGGTGTTAATTTTAGTTAGTGTTTATTATATGTTCAATATAATCACTCAGCCAGGTACATTCAGAGAGCATGTATCTAAGTGGATATTTTATATTATTCTGATTTCCATTGGTGGTTTAGTCTTCTTGTTTTAATTAGAGAAAATAATATATACTTGATTTAACTAGAAAGGGTATGGAAAGACAGATAGGTGACCGAAATATATTGGATGAGTTTACGACTTCTTTTTGCGATATAGTTAATAAACATGCAAAATATATTATTGTTTCCGGATTTGTTGCAATAGCTCATGCAAGAACAAGAGGAACTGAAGATATAGACATGATTATGGAAAAGGTAGATTTATCAAAATTTCTCATCATACATTCGGAGTTGAAAAAGAAGTTTGATTGCCTACAGAGTTCAATTCCAGAAGAGGTGTATGATTATTTGAATAGGGGGATAAGCGTTAGATATGTCAGAAAGGGCACAACATTTCCTCCCGAGATGGAGGTTAAGTTTGCAAAAGATGAATTGGATGAGATGCAGATAAAAATGCGACAGAAATTCCCATTTACCAGACTAGATGTGTGGTTTTCAACAATCGAAAGTAATATTGCATTTAAGGAAGAGCTACTTAAGTCTGATAAGGATATGGAGGATGCAAGACATTTGAGAATAATTTATAAGGACAAGCTAGATGAAAAACTTATAAATGATGTAAAAGATAAAATACGAAAGTTGAGGTTAAATTAAAATGGCAAGAGATAAATCGCACATGGAACAGGTTGAAAGATGGGCAGAATTTGTGAAGGCAAATCCAGATGGCTGGAAAGAAGAACACACAACCTTTATCAACGCGCAGTTTGACATGGCTGCTCGATTTTATAAGAATTTAGAAATTAGCGAGGAAGGTAGAGCAATTCTTATTAGATTGGCAGAGGAAAGAAAGAAAAAGGCAATGGGAACGGGCACGAAAGTAATTTAAATTAGATTATTTTATAGATGGTATGAAAAAGAGCGTTTTTGCACTGGTGTTCCTTGTGCTTTTGCTGGGAATGGTGTCAGCAGACATTGTTGGACAGGATGCGGATGTTGTGCCTCTGGACACAACAAGTGCAGGTACAAGTGCTTCTCCAACCTTAGGATTTAGAGATGGTTCGAATAAGGTAATGAGCTATGATCTCCAGGTACCTGAGTCACTTAGAGTAATCTCAGCAATTTTCTTTGGTTTGAATAATTATGATATGAAATTAAGTATGTTTGTAATTCTCGTTTGCCTCTGGGCTATGGCTATCGTTCTTATAAAAGTTTTAGCACAACTCATATTTAATAAAAATGGGCTTGTTTGGCTACTTTCTTTTCTGATTACATCCCTCATTGGAATGACTGGGGGTTTTCTAACTGCGGCAGAAACCCTATTTGATTTAGGTAGGTTTGTAACATTTTTACAGCAGTACGATTTATTTAACTTAATACTGATTTTAGTGGTAATTGTTTTGGCATTTATGATTATTTTGAATCTTACAAGTTTTGCAAAACAAACTGCAGAGAAAGAGGAAGCCATGGCTGAAGGAACTGAGAGAGGGATTAGCTCAGGCATAATGAGAAGGATGATGCAGTCTTTGTCTGGAGAGTCTAAGTAGTTATAATTTCTCTGCTTTTTTCTGACTTTCCTCAGTTATCTCGATTTTCTTCACCCTTCTTTCTACGGATGCTTTCTGATCTTCAGTTCTTGCCTTAAGTAGGTAATCTGCTATAAGTTTTTTCAGATAGTAGAATGCTATGATCGCTACAAGTATGATTATCCAGAGAACTATTCTCCACCATACATTTTCTTGCCTAGTTATGAAGTTGATAATTCCAGAGGTGATGAATCTTAGTAATCCGATTTGTGCGATTATAACTGCTACTCCGAGTCCAACAAACAGCGAAACTCCACCTTTGAGGAATCCAGAAGCTCTCAGCAAGTCAGAGGTTAATGTAATTGCGAAGAGCCAGAAAACAAAAATAAGAATGAACGTTAGTGTGAAAGTATATGCTTCAGCAAAAAGGAAGTATTCTACAAATAGGGCGGAGTCATTTGTTTTTAGAAATATATTAACTGGACCAATTATGGGTGTGCTGTCAATAATTTTCCCCCATTCTTGGTTAAGATATTTGTCTTTAATGTCTTCTGGACTTT
Organism: archaeon; assembly: GCA_037134055.1. Taxonomy (GTDB): domain Archaea; phylum Nanobdellota; class Nanobdellia; order Pacearchaeales; family GW2011-AR1; genus JBAXMY01. The sequence continues at coordinate 2,721 of JBAXMY010000001.1, read as the reverse complement.
GAGGTATGGATGCAGGATCTATTCCAAGCTGATTGGAAATCAGCTCTTGGGAAGATGAGGGGGTGGTAGCTGCATGAGCAAAATTGGAAAAGAGACTTAGAGTTAAAAGAGAAAGTATGATACATACAAGAAGAACACTCTTTTTCATGTATTTAATTAGTTAATGCAATTTTTAAAGGTTTATAGTGTAACAAAAATTACCCAAATTCTCCAGTACCTTGACTATTTCCAGCTAATCCCTGTTCAGCATTAGCAAGTGCTCGTGCACCTCTAACTGCTCGATTAACTTGCACATTTGCTGCTTCATCTTCAGCATCTAAAAATCTACGGGCTACGATTCTTACAAGCGCCGGATTAAAGATTGCCAGAATTGCAGCATAAATTGTAACACCCATTAGAATTAACAGCACCCATCCATTATAGACATCTGTGGAAAGTAGAGCATATCCTAATTTATAAAGAGAATAAAGTCCAAACATTATCCAAGCAAAATGTTGAAGCATTATCAATCTGACTCTCCCACCACCTTGCACAGGTGCAGTTGCTGCTTGATATGAAAGTCCGGTTATAAGAGCTATTGGAATTAATGAAGTTATTGTTAATCCTAGCGCTTCATAGGAAGTTAAAACTGATAATACTTCTGCAGGAGTTAGATATGCAGTTGCCAGGAAAGAAATTAATCCTGAAAGTAGAATTACCCATCCACGATTATTTACTCCAAGTATATTCCCCAGTACAAGTATTATCACAACCATTACAATTAGGAAGAATATCAGTTTGGCCACCCATCCAGCGATAGTACCATTTGCTAGATTATTAAGAATTTGTGAGGATCCAAGATTAAGTCCTTCTATGGCTCCACTAACCAAAACTATCGATGAGATCATCAATAGGGATGAGATTAAAAGAACTGCAAGAACGCCCCTGTTCACTTTTTTCATGATATATTAGGAGGTATTTAGTTTAAAAACTTTCCCTTTGAAAGGATATCTATGTGGTGCGCTGTTTAATTCAGTTTTTGCGAACTTTTTTAAACTTGATTTATCTCTAAGATATATGAATAGAACAAAGAGAGGAATAGGTATACTGGGCTTGTTTGCATTTTCACTAGTGCTTTTGATATCTTCCGTCAGTGCATATTCATATTCGGGATTTGGCTCTGGAAATATAGGAGGATTTGTTGATACGGCAATTAGGGGGATGCAGGATGTTGCTACACCCATCCTGGGGGCGGCATTTGGGCAATATTCCACTACCGACTTTTTCTTTGCAAAGGTTCTGTTGTTTTTACTTCTGATTATTGTTTTGAAGTTTGCTCTGACTCAAGTTCCACAATTTAAGAAACAGCCAGGAGTTATCACAACAATTTCAGTAATTATATCAATTTTATCAATGAGGTTTATTTCTGAAAATAATCTAACTGAATCTGTTTTGCTACCCTACAATACTCTCGGAATTGTACTAGTTACCTTGCTTCCATTTTTGATTATGTTCTGGTTCATTCATAAAACGATGAATCATTCAGCCGGAAGAAGAGTGGCCTGGGCGTTATTCCTGTTGGTCTTCTGCATACTCTGGTTTAATAGATTTTCTGAATTATCATCACTTGGAAATCAGATTTATGGTGGTACCTTAGTTCTTGCAGTTTTGGCAGTGTTCATGGACAGACAAATATCAGTTTATTTCAGTTTGCACGAAATAAGAAAGGCGGAAAGGTTTATTCATGACAGAACAATAATCTCTCTACTAAGTGAATTGGATAAGTCTGAACAGGTGTATGCTTCAACGGGAAGCCAGTATGCACAGGATCAGATTACGAGAATAAAGGATCGCTTAAGAGAGCTTGGCGTAAAGGGCGTAAGATAAAATGAGCTATTAACGTATTCTTAAAGAAATTAAAAACTATATGTGATTATTTACCCAATCTTCTAAATCCGACTACCTTATCGCCGTGATAAATTGGAACTTCCTTTGGCTGTTTGCTGCTTCCACCAACCTGTATAACAAGAAACAATCCCAATGCTATTATTATAAGGCTGACGACGGTCAGGGGCGTTTTTCCTATTAATGATATGCCTGGCACTTTGATTGCTGCATTTACTACATCGAAGGTGAATGCAAATCCTGCTAAACCTATGAGCGTTACAATGTATCCTAGAATTTTTCCTGTCATTTTCCTCTTCCTAGTATTAGCTAGGGGATTTCATATTTAAATGTTTCTTGGGAAACATTTAACACCCCCTTTGCGTTGGGGAATAGCTATTTAAGGGAGATTTTATTCTTTTTAATATGGCTAGTTATGATTTACTTGGCAACATAGTGCTATTCAAATTTCCTAGGGGAACTTCCAAAAGCAAGAAATTGAAGGAAGCCAGGAGTTTTCTAAAGACCCATGAACAGGTGCGAACGGTATTGGAAAAGTCGGGAAAATTTAAAGGCAGATTAAGAACACACAAGGGTAAATTCATCCTTGGTGAAAAGACAAAGGAGGCAATATACAGAGAGAATGGCTGCTTCTTTAGATTTAATGTTGATACCTGTTACTTTTCTCCTAGACTAAGCAGTGAAAGAGCAGAGATTGCAAAAATGGTAAAAAAGGGTGAGAAAGTTTTAGTTTTATTTGCCGGAGTTGCTCCATTCTCAGTTGTTATTGCCAAGACTGGCAAGCCATCAAAGGTTGTGTCCATGGAGTTGGGAAGGGAATGCAGTAAATATGCCCTG